>NZ_JAAOQS010000240.1:0-2189 GCF_011603105.1 Rhodococcus sp. A14
GGGGGGGAGGTGGGGGAGGACGAGGGTGAGGGTGGGGGTGGTGGTGTCGTATTGGTTGAGGAACCAGATGCGTTGCTGGGCGGGCGACAACGGCACGAACTCGGGTTGGTTCCCCGGAGTGGGCACCGGCAACGGGGCATCGTTCGAGTCGTGGTCGAGGTGGGTGGACAGGACCCGTGGTGTCCGGTCCTCGAACACGGTCCGGACGTCGATGTGGGTGTGCAGCATCGAATTGACCCGCGCCACCACCCGTGTCGCCGTCAGCGAGTTTCCGCCCGCCTCGAAGAAGTTGTCGTCGACACCGACGTGCTCGAGCCCCAGAACGGCCGCGAACGCGTTCGCGACGGTCTCCTCGACGGGCGACGTCGGTCGGTGCGCGGGATCGGCCGGGGAGTCGAACCGGGGAGCGGGCAGCGCGGCGCGATCGAGTTTGCCGACGGGGGTCAGCGGGATCCGGTCGATCGGCACGATCGCACCGGGCACCATGTGCGCCGGAAGTCGTTCGGTGAGATAGGCAGAGAGTCGTGCCGGGGCGAGCTCCGCGGAACCGACGACATAGGAGACGAGGATCGGGTCCCCGGCGGGCCCGGTGCGGGTGAGTGTCGCGGCGTATTCCACGTCCGGGTGGTCGCCGAGGACGGAGTCGATCTCGCCGGGTTCGATGCGGAACCCGCGCACCTTCACTTGGAAGTCGGCGCGGCCGAGGTACTCGACCACCCGACCGCCGGACGTGTCGGCGACCCAGCGGACGATGTCGCCGGTCCGGTACATCCGCTCGCCCGCCGGCCCGTATGGAGCGGCGACGAAGCGTCCTGCGGTCAGGCCCGGCCTCCGGTGGTATCCGCGGGCCAGACCTGACCCGGCAATGTACAACTCACCCGGAACGCCGTCCGGGACCGGCTGCAGCCGCGCATCCAGCACCACTTCGTCCGCACCGGCGACCGGGCCGCCGATCGTCACTTCGGACCCGGGTGTGAGCGGCGCGCTGATATTGGACATCACGGTGGTTTCGGTGGGGCCGTAGCCGTTCCGCAGAGCCCGGCCACGGGACCACCGGGTCACCAGACCGGGCGGACACGCTTCTCCGGCCACGAGAATTTCGCCGAACCCGTCGTATCCGTCGAGGTCGTCGGGATCGGCCGAGGCTAGTGCGGCAGTCGGGACGAAGGCATGCGTCACCCGTTGGGCGGCGACGAAGCGGGACAGTTCCGTGCCGCCGACGATGGTCGGCGGGCTGATCACCAGAGTCGCGCCACAGCCGAACGCCAGAAGGTAGTCGAACACCGATCCGTCGAACGAGGGTGACGAGAAGTGGAGCACGCGCGAGTGCCGCCCCGGACCGAGGCCGGCCGCCTGCGCCGCGGCCAGCGTGGCCAGCCCGCGGTGCGGAACCACCACGCCTTTCGGGACACCGGTCGATCCGGACGTGTAGATCAGGTACGCGGGATGGTCGGGTAGCAATGGCCCGCGGCGATCGGCGTCACCGAGGGCACCGCTCGACTGTTGTTCGACCGTCGTGATCGTCCCGGGTTCGTCCAGGACGAGCCACGGCACCGTGTCCGGGAGCCGCTCACGTTGCGGTGTCAGTGTGACGCCGAGCGCGACACCCGAATCGGCGAACATGTCGGCGATGCGTGCGGCGGGATAGCCCGGGTCGATCGGGAGGAAAGCCGCCCCGGTCTTGGCGATCGCCCAGACCGCGAGCACCGAGTCGACGGAACGCGGAATCGCCAGGGCAACGTAGCGTTCCGGGCCGGCGCCGTGCGTGATCAGCAGGCGCGCGAGCCGGTTCGACGCCTCGTCGAGGTCGCGGTAACTCACCGCGCGACCGGAGTCCTCGAGCGCGACGGCGTCCGGATCGAGGGCTGCGGCGTCGGTGACGATCGCGGCGAGCGTGCGGGTGGCGGGTGCGGGACCACCGCGCACGGGCGCGAGCGCGCGGAACTCGTCGTCGCCGAGAAGTCGCACCGACGCGACGGTCGTCTCCGGTGCCGTCGCGATGACCTCCAGTGCCCGGCACATGTGGGCCGCGATCGCCTCGGTGTCGTTGCGGCTGAGGAACTCCGGCAGAAACTCGAACTTGAGGTGGAGTGTGGTGTCGGTGGTGGTGGTGGCGGCGAGTGCGAGGGGGTAGTGGGTGGCGTCGGTGGCGGAGGTGGTGGTGATGGTGAGGTCGGTGGGTGGGGTGG
>NZ_JAAOQS010000241.1:0-2096 GCF_011603105.1 Rhodococcus sp. A14
TTGTAGGTGGGGGTGGTGGTGTCGTATTGGTTGAGGAACCAGATGCGTTGCTGGGCGGGCGACAACGGTGCGAACTCCGGCTCCCTCGCGGCGGCGGTCAGCGAGGGGCGCGGCTCCGATTCGGTGTCGTCCAGGAGCAGTCGCGCCAGAGCACGCGGGGTGGGGGCATCGAACAGACTGCGCACGGCGAGGTCCGTGTGCAGGGTCGCGTTCACGCGGGCGACTGCCCGGGTCGCCGTCAGCGAGTTTCCACCTGCTGCGAAGAAGTCGTCGTCCACTCCCAGACTCGACAGGTCGAGTGACGCGGCGAGGATTTCCGCGACGGTCTGTTCGAGTGGGGTGGTCGCCGAAAGCTGCGCGGGGAGCGGGGTGGATCGGAGGGTGCGGAGCGCGTCGCGGTCGAGCTTTCCCGACGGCGTCCGCGGAATGTCGTCGATCTCGACGACCGCGGACGGAACGAGCTGTGCGGGAAGCCGACTCGTCAGGTAGTCGCGGAGTTCGCGGGGTCCGGTCGCGCCGGTGGTCGTCACGTAGGAGACCAGTGTCGCGTCCTGGCCGCTCGTGTCCGGGCCGCCCGTCGAGGGGAGCGTCGCGCTGAACGTGACCGCCGGATGACCGGACAGCGCGGCGTCGATCTCGCCGGGTTCGATCCGGTACCCACGCACTTTCACCTGCGAGTCGCTGCGACCCAGGTATTCGAGGACGGCACACCGCTCGCTCCCGGTGTTCCAGCGGACGACATCACCGCTGCGATACATGCGACCGCCCGGTGGGCCGAACGGATCGGCCACGAATCGGGTGGCGGTGAGTGCGGGCTTGCCGTGGTAGCCGCGGGCGATCGCATCGCCCGCGATGTACAACTCCCCCCGGGCCCGGATCGGGACCGGTTGCATCCGGGCGTCGAGCACGACCTCGGTGACGCCGTGGATCGGGCCGCCGATCACATTCGCACCGTCGGTGGCCGGATCGTCCGAGATATCTGCCGCCACGGTACTTTCCGTAGGTCCGTACGCGTTGATGAGTCGACGGTGCGGAGACCACCGGCGGATCACGTCGGGGGTGCACTTCTCCCCGCCGGTCACGACGCACTCGAGGTCGTCGAGGCCCCCGGGGTCCAGGGTGGCCAGAGTCGTGGGGGTCAGGAAAGCATGGGTCACCCGGCTGTCGGCGAGATGCCGACGCAGTTCATCCCCGCCGTAGATCGTGGTGGGCACGATCACCGCCGTGGCTCCCGCAGACCACGTGAGCAGATACTCGAGTACCGACGCGTCGAAGCTGGGAGACGCGAAATGCGCCACCCGGGACGCTGCGGTCACCCCGGTACGTCCGCGCAATGTGGTTGCGAGAGAGTTCAATCCACGGTGACCGACCACCACGCCTTTCGGAACCCCGGTGGACCCGGACGTATAGATCAGGTACGCCGCATTGTCGGGGCGGATCGTGGGCGCCTGACGAGCCCCCGTGTCACCGGTGTGCGGTGTCCGGCCGGCATCCGTGCCATCGATGTCGATCCACGTGACGGTGTCCGGCAGCGCGTCGCGACGACTGCTCGTGGTGAGGCCGACGAGGACTCCGGAATCGGTGAGCATGTGCTGGATGCGGATCTGCGGATACGTCGGGTCGACGGGCAGGAACGCGGCGCCGGTTCCGGCGACGGCCCAGACGGCGAGGACTGATTCGAGGGACCGCGGTATCGCGATGGCGACCACACTTTCCGGACCGACGCCCGTCTCGACGAGGCGGTCGGCAAGGATCAATGCGCGGGCCTGCAGCTCGGCGTACGTCAGCCGGCGGGCCCCGTCGTCTACGGCGATGGCGTCGGGCGAGCGCTCAGCGGCGTCCGTGAGGATCGCGCCCAGGGTCCGCGGCTCGTCGGCTGCCTCGCCCCGGGCCGGCACCACCGCTCGGTGCTCCGCGGCGTCCAGCAGGTTCAGGCGGGCAATGGGCAGGGACGCGTCGGATCCCATGGCGACGAGCACACGTGCCAGTTGCCCGAGGATCGCGTCGACGCTGTCGGCATCGAATGCCGACAGCTGGAAGATGCACCGCAGGTGGAGTGTGGTGTCGGTGGTGGTGGTGGTGGCGGCGAGTGCGAG
>NZ_JAAOQS010000242.1:0-2087 GCF_011603105.1 Rhodococcus sp. A14
CCACCGCAACCGCACCCGGATCCGCAACCACCGACGCCGCCAACAACTCCGGCAACGTCACCTCCGACACCGACACCTCACCCACCACCGGCGTCAAGCACTCCAACTCCGCCACACCGATCACCGCGATGTCACCGATCGGGCGGTCCGGCGACGCCGTGACCGCGTCGAGGATGCGGACGAACTGGTCTGCGAAACCGCGCACGGTGCTCGCGTCCAGGATGTCGGTGGCGAAACCGAATGCCGCAGACATTCCGGCAGGTTCGCCGGCTGCGTCGACGTTCTCGCTCAGGGTCAGGTATAGGTCGCATTTGGCGACCTCGACACCGGCGTCGACGACCTCGACGGTCAGTTCGGGCAGTTCGAGGCGGCCCTCCTCGGTGTTCTGGAACTCGAGCAGCACCTGGAACAGCGGGGTGTGCGCGGTCGACCGCACCGGGTCGACCGCCTGCACCACCCGGTCGAACGGCACCTCCGCGTGCCCGAACGCCCCGAGATCGGTCTCGCGGACGTGCGCCATCAGATCGGTGAAGGAGCGCTCGGGTGCGACGCGGGTCCGCAGCACCACGGTGTTGACGAACATGCCGACCATCTCGTCCAGTGCCGCGTCGCCGCGACCGGCGACGGGCGTGCCCACCGCGAGGTCCGTCTCGCCGCTCAGCCGGCCGAGCAGGACGGCGAGTGCGGCGTGCGCGACCATGAACAGCGTCGAATCGTGACCCCGGGCGAGGTCGGACAGCTTCGTGTGAAGGTCCGCGCCGATCGCGAACGCCACGGTGGCGCCGTGTGAGGACCGCTGCAGCGGACGCCGGCGGTCGGTCGGCAGCTCGAGCAGCTCGGGCATCCCGTCGAGGGTCCGGCGCCAGTAGTCCAGCTGCGCCGAGATCGGCGAGTCCGGGTCGGTGTCGCTGCCCAGGGTGCGGCGTTGCCACAGCGCGAAGTCCGCGTACTGCACCGGCATCGGCGCCCATCCGGGCGGGCGTCCGTGGGTACGCGCGGTGTACGCGACCATCACGTCGCGGGCGAGCGGCGCCATCGACGAGCCGTCCGCCGCGATATGATGAAGCACCAGGACCACCACGTGCTGATCCGGACCGGTCCGCAGTACCGCGATGCGCATCGGGACGTCGCGACTCACGTTGAATTCTGCCGACGCCAGAGTCACCAGCTCGGTGCGCATCGCAGCCTCGTCGGACACGGTGACCGGGGTGAGGTCGACGGTCACCCGATCCGCGGGCAGCACCACCTGATGCGGGCCGTCAGCGGACCCCGGATAGACGGTGCGGAGCGGCTCGTGCCGTTCGACGACGTCGCCGAACGCGGCGCGCAGAGCGTCGATGTCGAGTTCCCCGGTCAGGCGCAGCGCGATCGGAACGTTGTAGGCGGGCGAGGTCGTGTCGACCTGGTTGACGATCCACATCCGCTGCTGTGCGAGGGAGAGGGGCACCCGGTCGGGGCGCGGGCCCGCCGTGAGGGCGGGACGCGCCGCGGTGCGGCGATCCGCGGCAGCGGCGCGGGCGGCGAGCCCCGCCACCGTGGGCGACTCGAACAGCTCCCGGACCCCCAAGCCGACACCCAGGGCGGAGTTGATGCGGGCGACGGCGCGGGTCGCGCTCAGCGAATTACCGCCCAGGTCGAAGAAGTTGTCGTCCAGCCCCGCCCGGCCGAGTCCCAGCACCTCGGCAAAGACGTCTGCCACGGTGTGCTCGGCCGAATTGGTCGACGCACGGAACACGGTGCGTACGATCGCGAAATCCGGGGTCGGCAGACCCTGCCGGTCCAGCTTGCCCACCGGGGTGAGGGGCAGCTCGTCGAGGATCACGATCGTCGCGGGAACCATGTGGGCGGGCACGAAGCCGCGCACATGGTCGGTCAGTTCGGCGACGTCGGGTTCGCCGTCACCGGACGGCAGGACGTAGGACACCAGGACGGTGTCGCCGGACGGGGCGGTGCGGCCGAGGGTCACCGCGAACGCGACGCGGGGATGCCGGGTCAGCGCTGCGTCGATTTCGCCGAGTTCGATCCGGAAACCACGAATCTTCACCTGAAAATCCGAGCGACCCACATACTCGAGCACCGGCCCACCC
>NZ_JAAOQS010000243.1:0-2021 GCF_011603105.1 Rhodococcus sp. A14
TACCTGGCCATCATGAGCCTCGACCCCAAAGGCACCGCCCGCCAGCGCTGGTCCAACCGCTGGAAGGCAGCGCTGAACGCCTTCGAGATCACCTTTGACGGACGCCTGTCCGCCGGACGAAAGTAGTCACAGTTCAAACAGTTACACCGTTAACTTGACAGACCCCGTCTGATGGAAAGTTGGACGGGTGAATGGGGTGAACAACCGGGACCGGTGTAGGGGTGATCGAGGCACATCATGCGCGGGAACTCTCCCTCGCCTTCGGGATGGTGGTGCAGGAGCTCGGCTGGGGCGTCGACGTCGACGAGGAGTTCCGGCGGATCGCGTCGGGGGTCGCCGGCACCCGGCCGGTCGGCGAGAATCACCGCGGACGGGTCGACGTGGTGCCGCTGTGGTGGCGGACGGGAGACGGGAACCTCGTCGGCGCACTGCGCGGTGTGACGCCCCATGCTGCCGACGGGACGGTTCCTCTGGCTGTTGACCCCGAAACGGGATCGGCAGGGGCACCTGCCACCAGAGAGATCGACGAGGCGGCCGACCACATCGGTTTCCACGGGGTGACACCGATCGAACTGCGGCGCTGGATCGGGGTGCGCCTGACTGCCTGGCCGACATCCCGCTGAACGTACAACCCACCGGTCGGGTGGCTTCGCCCACGATCCGACCTCGCTTTCCGTGGCAGGCAGGGACGAAGAGTCTCCTCGTCAGACTCGTTCCCACTTTGGTGAACGGCTGCCGGTTTCCTGTTGTCGACCCGACCGTATGGCGGACTCCCTTCTCGAACGTGCGACGTTCGCCTTCGGAGTAGGTGTGGACTGCAAAGTGCCCACTGACCTAGGGATTAAACCTGTTGATGGACAATGCCTTAACGAACAAGGCGTCGGCGGCCGAGCGATGGCTGGCGGCGCACCGCTCATGCTGAATCCATATCACCAGTAAGTCCAGGCTGAGCCTGGGCGAGCGGCTGTTCGCCGATTTGAAGACGAAATGTTGCCACGCTCGACCTCATCGGTAAGTTCGGTGCTGTTGTGGGTACACCCTTCAGCACGCGTGGGGGTCGAGGACCGTGCGCTGATCGAACACCGGCGGTACCCCCACCGGTGCGACGAGCAGGCTGGGCGCCGCGGCGGTGACCATCGGCGCCAGGAGCGGCTGGGCTCCCCATCGCCGCCGGTGGTGAGGAGGAGTAGATGATCAAGAAGAAGCCCCCTGACCGGGAAGGCGTGCGGGACTGGCGGAAACCGGTGCGCGTGGACGGACCCGCGGGCGCGACCGAGCCGGTGGGCCATCTGGTGGTGGGGTTTCGACCGGTATCCCGCCAGCCATCGGGCGCTGTCCTTCGCCATGGGCCTCGCGGTCCCGCTCCACGCGTATCTGCATGTCACCCACGTCGTCGACCTCGACGATTTTCCTATCGAACCGGACCGGGACGATTGGGAACGGCGCATCGTCGACACGGTCGAACGGGAACGGACGGAGGCGTGTACCATGCTCGCGTCGCTGCCCGGGAACTGGAGCTACTACTGCCATGAGGGCAACCCGGCGCCCTTGTTGGCGACGATCGCCGACGCGAATGACGCCCTGATGATCATTATCGGCAGTTCGCGGGGAGGGTTGGTGTCCGTCATCGAGCGGGTGGTGGGGGAGTCGGTGTCTTCGCACCTGGTCCACCACGGCCTCGGTCCGGTTGTCCTGGTCCCCGAACACGCGTCGGCGCCGCGGGACCGGCGGCCGGGCGCTGAGTGAGCTGCCACAGCGAGTTTCGGTCACCCGCACCGACCACCGACGCCGCGGGTCCGTGATTCACCGCCGGTCGGTGATCGATATCGGAGCTCGCTGTGGGCCGGGATGGCAGGGTTAGCCGCGGGCGAGGCGGCGTACGGCGCCGCGGAGGGTGTGTTCGATCTGGGGCAGGTCGACGTCCTCGGGGGCGGTGGCGGTGTTCTGGGTGGGGTTCCAGCTGATTCGGCGGTCGATCCCGGTGGCGGCGGCGGCGAGTTCGGTGCTCCACTCGCTCAGGG
>NZ_JAAOQS010000244.1:0-1979 GCF_011603105.1 Rhodococcus sp. A14
GGTATTCCCCGGTCTGCCGCAGATCCAGCTGCCGCAGTTCCAACTGCCCGAACTTCCCAGGTTCCCCGGAACGTAGTCGCCGCCGATCTCCGGGCCTACGATGGGAATGGTTCCGGCGTAGAGAGGATGTGTGCAGTGACTGCAAATCCAGCGGAGTTCCACAGCACTCCCAACGTTCCCAGGCCTTCGGCGGCCGCGCCGGCAGAAACGCGCAGGCTCGTCGCATATTCCAAGCCGATCCTGAAGATGTTCCCGCCCACCAGCGAGCATGCGGCCAAAGTGACGATGCTGACCGTCTACGCGCTGATGGTCATCGCCATCATCTTCATCGTCCTGCGGGAGTTCGGCGTCTTCAGCTAGCGGTCGCCGCGCTACTTGGAATGGCGGCCACCCCGTGACGGCTTGACCGCGGGCGCGCTGCCGGAAGGACCCGCGCCGATCGGCCGCGCCAACATCACCGCGATCGCGGTGGTCAGCGGAACCGACAGTGCCAGGGCGATGCCACCGACCGCCGAACGCACGATCTCGATGGCCACGGCATCGCTGAGCAGCACGTCCTGGATCGACCGCCCCGCCACACTGAACAGCAACAGCAGCGGCAACGCCCCGCCGGCATATGCGAGGACCAGGGTGTAGACGGTGCTGGCGATGTGATCGCGTCCGACGCGCATCGCCGAACCGAAGATCTGACGCCGGGAGGCGTCGGGGTCCAGCGACGCCAGTTCGAACGCGGACGCCGCCTGCGTGATGGTGACATCGTTGAGCACACCCAGTGAGCCGATGATGAAGCCGGCGAGCAGGAGTCCGGTGATGCTGACGTGCTGTATGTACGTCTGGACGTTGGTGTTCTGTTCCTCGGAAAGCCCTGTCAGACGAGTCATCTCGATGGTGGCGTAGGAGAGGATCGCCGCCACCAGCATCGACGCGAGAGTGCCCAGCAACGCCGAACTCGTTCGCAGGGAGACACCGTGCGCGAGATACAGGACGGCATACAGGATCACGGCGCCGGAGACGAGGGCCACCGGGATCGCAGGTTGTCCGTCCAGCAGGGCCGGGAGCGTGAACAGAACGAGCACGCCGAACGAGACGACGATGCCGACGAGTGCCCGGAATCCGCGCCACCGCGCGACCGCGATCACGACGGCGGCGAACGCGAGCGCGATGAGGGTGACGGGCACGCCGCGGGCATAGTCCTCGAACGAATACTCCGTCGTGCCGTTCACGTCCGTCTGACGGGACAGCCGGATTTTCTCGCCCACCCGGAGGTCGGGCTGCCCGGGGCCGGGAATGATTTCGAGCAGCGTCTGGGTACCGGTATTGGGACCGGACTCGATGTCGACGATGCTGCGCTGGCACTCGTACGCCCCGGCGGGCGGCGGCAACGGGGTGCCGGTGAAGACGCGCCCGGCCGACGGACTTCCACAGTCGCCGATGTTCTGCATCGTGACCGTGCCCGATTCCGTGACGACTGCGCCGCCCTGGGCGCTCTGGAAGGGCTGTTCGACGTCGACGCTCGGCTTGCCGGGCCACAACGCGATGGCGCCGATGAGCACCGCGACGCCGATGGCGACGAGGAGTCCGACGACCACCTTGGCGGCCACAGGTCCCATCGGGGCCGGTCCGTCGCTGTGGCCGTGGCCATGGCCGTGTCCGTGGAATTCGCTCATCGGCCGCGTCGCGTCGGCTGCTGGGGGGATTGTCTCGGCACGCACGACAGGGTAGCCGGACGGCGACCGGCGACGCTGTGACGGAAGTGGCGTGTGGTGCCAGTGTTGCCAAGCTGTCAGGCTCGTATTGCTCTCGTGTCGCTTATATGTCGCCGGTGTGATTAGATATCCAAGCATGGCACGCAGCAGCTAATCTGCAGCGAACGCCGAACTCCACGCAGGGGTGGTCCGGAACTCCGAACGAGGGGTGTGTTCCGCGGACGCAGAGCCGCTGCGTGGAGAGATTTGCCGAGCTGGGTGGCGGGGTACAGG
>NZ_JAAOQS010000245.1:0-1975 GCF_011603105.1 Rhodococcus sp. A14
CCGAAGTTACTGCTATTAGAACGAGCGAACCCCCGGTTGAGCTGGGGGTTCGTCGTTTTCGGTTGTGGTTGTTCTGGCTACCTGACCGTGTGGGGGATGGTGGTGTCGAGGAGTTCGAAGGCCCGTCGTTGGGTGGGCGTGGGGACGGCCAGGGTCCTCACGATCGGTCCGTCGTCGCCGTAGCGCAGGTCGTTGCGGGTCAGGGTGGCCAGGTGGCCCATCAGGGCCTGGTAGGAGCGGGCCGGCAGGTCACCGTCGGTGGTGGTCTTGCGGGCCGCCTTGCTGTTGGCGGCGGCCGAGCGGGCCGCCGGGGCGACGGGATCGTCGCGGTGCGGCAGGTTCTCGTCGGTGTAGGTCAACGGCGCCCACGCCTGGCGCAGGTGCCAGGTGAGGTAGGCGGCGAGCATGCAGATCAGCACGTGACCCTTCACCCGGTCGGTGAGCCGGTGGTGGATCGGGCGCAGGTCCAGGTCGATGGCCTTGAGGGACCGGAAGTCGCGTTCGACCCGGGAGAGGTTCTTGTAGGCGTCGATCACGGCGGCGGTGCCGAGTTCGTCGGCGCTGGCGGTGGTGCGCAGGGTGTAGATCCCGTCGAGCGCGGCCTCGGCGTCGATCCTCTCCCGGTTGCGGGTCACCATCAGCGAGGTGTCGGTGATGTCGAGGCGAAAGTGCTTGCCCACCTTGTACTTCCCCAGCACCTTCCCGACCCGTAGGCCGATCTTCCCGGCCCCGGACAGCCGGCCCGCGGTCACCGCGGCGACGATCTTGCCCAGTTCCGCCTCGGTGGCGTCGAGCAGCTCGCCACGTTTGCGGGCCCGCTCGTCGGCCAGCGCCGGGTTGCGGCACACGATCAACCGTTCCCCGGGGTAGTCGGGGTGGGTGATCTCGGCGAAGTTCTGCTCGTCGAAAAGGCTCATCTGCAGCGGTCCGTCATCGGCGGCCAGCGCCGCGATCTGCGGGGCCCGCAGCGCGGTCAACCAGCCGAGTCCGCCGACCTGCTGCAGGGCGGTGATCCGGGCGGAGGTGATCATGCCGCGGTCGCCGACCATCAGCATGTTCTCCAGCGCGAAGGTGCCCTTGACCGCGGTCACGGCGTGGGTGAAGGCGGCCGGGTCGGCGGTGTTGCCGGGAAACACCCGGACCGCGACCGGGCGACCGGCGGGGTCGGTGAGCAGCCCGTATTCGATCTGTTCGCAGCCCTTCTTCCCGTCCCGGGAGTAGCCGCGGGCGGCCAGGTCGCAGTGCCGGCCGGTCACCCAGGACGAGGACAGGTCGAACATCGCGATCCGCGACGGATTCACCTTCGGGTCCAGATGCTTTCCGGCGAGCTGTTTTTCGATGCGGTCCTGGCGGCCGGTCAGCCAGTCCATCGCCGCGTAGATCTCGTCGGTGCCCGCCCCGGTCACCTCCAGGTCCACCCCGAGGGTGGTGTCGGCCCACCAGGAGGCGGTGGCCAGTTTCGAGGCCGGGGCCACCGCCCGGGCGAGGATCAGCGCCATCGCCAGATCCCGCATCCGGCCGGCCGGGCCGAGCATCGCGGGCAGGCCCAACACCTTGGCCTGGGCCCAGACCGCGGCGACGTGCCCGTGTGGGAGCGAGCGGAGCAAAGTGGCCGCCTCCGCGGCGGGGACCAGCGTCTGCCCCCTCAAGGTCGCCTCGATCGCCGCGATCGACGCCTCCGGAAGCGCCTTCAGGTTCGCCAGCGTCTCGTGACGGACCTTGCCGCCCTCACGGAAGGTGCGCCGCAGCAGCACCGACTCGTAGACCCGCTCCTCACCCGACTTCGTCACATAGCTGCGCCTGTTTCGGGCTACATGCATCGCGCCGCTGTATGGGGCCATGTCTTCATGTTAGATCGATTATCGGTTTAGACACCGCAACGACACGCAGTATTAGTGGCTACATTTTCGAATCGATTTCCGTCGTCTTCTCAGGTCGATCATGCAATCTCCGCCGAGAGCTACCGCAACTTCGG
>NZ_JAAOQS010000246.1:0-1974 GCF_011603105.1 Rhodococcus sp. A14
CCGAAGTTGCGATGGGTTTGTCCTGGTATTTACGGCTGAGCTGCAGCGGAAGCATGAGACACACCCATTCTGTAGTCACTAAAATGATTGCCACTATGGTAGCCGTGGAGTAAAATCAGTTCATGGCCAAGGGAACCGGGGCAGTCCACATCGCCACTCAACGCCGCAAGTACACCGGGAAAGACGGTGTCGAACGGGTCTACGAATCCCAGTTGCTGCGCCGCTCCTTCCGCGAACACGGCAAGGTACGCAACGAGACCCTCGCGAACCTCTCCGCGCTGCCACCCGAGGCGGTCGCCGCCGTCAAGGCCGTCCTGGCCGGTCGGAGTCTCGTCGACCCGGCGTCGGTGGTCACCGTCGCCCGATCCCTACCGCACGGGCACCTCGCCGCGGCGGCGGTGATGGCCAAGAAACTGGGCCTGCCGGCGCTGCTCGGTCCACCGAGCCGTCACCGAGAGATCGCGATGGCGTTGATCCTGGCCCGCACCGTGGCCCCGGCATCGAAATTGGCGACCATCTCCTGGTGGGCCGACACCACCCTCGCCGGCGACCTCGGCGTGAGCGAGGTCGGCACCGACGAGGTGTATGCGGCGATGGACTGGCTCGTCGGCCGTCAGGGCGGCATCGAAAAGAAGCTGGCCACCCGGCATCTGGACCCGAAGGTCAATCCCTCACGGATGGCGATGTTCGACCTGTCCTCGTCCTGGGTGACCGGGCGGCACTGCGAACTCGCCGCCCGCGGATACTCGAGAGACGGCAAAAAAGGTTGCGAACAAATCGAATATGGCCTGCTCACCGACCCCGACGGTCGGCCCGTCGCGATCCGGGTGCTCCCCGGCAACACCGCCGACCCCACCGCCTTCACCCACGCGGTGACCGCGGTGAAAGACACCTTCGGGCTCGAGAACATGCTGATGGTCGGCGACCGCGGGATGATCACCTCCGCCCGCATCACCGCCCTGAAAGAACTCGGCGGCATCGGCTGGCTCACCGCGCTGCGGGCACCGCAGATCGCCGCCCTGGCCGCCGACGACGGACCCTTGCAGATGTCGCTGTTCGACCAGCAGAACTTCGCCGAGATCTCCCATCCCGACTACCCCGGGGAACGACTGGTGGCGTGCCGCAACCCGCTCCTGGCCGTCGAACGCGCCCGCAAACGCGGCGAATTGCTTACCGCGACAGAGACGAAACTCGCACCGATCACCGCGGCCGCGGCGGCAGGTCGCCTGCGCGGCGCGGACAAGATCGGCCTGAAAGTCGGGAAGGTCCTCGGCACATTCAAGATGGCCAAACACTTCGACCTGACCATCACCGACACCAGTCTCACCGTCGCCCGCAACACCGGGCGGATCGACGCCGAAGCCGCCCTCGACGGCCTGTACGTGCTCCGGACCACCGCCACCCCCGGCGAACTCGACACCCCCGCGGTGATCGGGGCATACAAGAACCTCGCCCGGGTGGAACGAGACTTCCGCAGCCTCAAGGCCATCGACCTGGACCTGCGGCCGATCCACCACCGCCGCGAAAACCGAGTCAAAGCGCACGTGTTGATCTGCTTCCTCGCCGCCTACCTGACCTGGCATCTGCGTAGCGCGTTGGCGCCGTTGACCTTTACCGACGAGAACCCACCGCAACGACGCGAAGACCCCGTCGCCCCGGCCACCATCTCCGCGGCCGCGAAAGCGAAAACAGCCCGCCGCACCACGGCCGAGGATCTGCCCGTGCGCTCGTATCAGGGGCTGCTCACCCATCTGTCGACACTGACCAGAAACGACCTCCGCTACGGCGACAGCGGACCGGTCATCGCAACCCTGGCCGAACCCACCCCGACGCAACGACGAGCATTCGACCTCCTCGGCGCCCCGATACCACTGACCCTGACCTGAGGACACCGTCGACAGAACAAAACCACAACCACCCACTAAACCACCTGGTCAAACCACATAAACTGCTGCCAAACCGCCGCAACTTCGG
>NZ_JAAOQS010000247.1:0-1924 GCF_011603105.1 Rhodococcus sp. A14
TCGCCGCACCCGACCAGAACCCGTCGACGTCCACCCCGGTCCCCGGCAGCGCCTCCTCGTTCACGAAGTCGTAGAGCACCTTCGCGACCTGCAGACCGCCGACCTCAACACGCTCAGTCATGAAATGACTCACCTTCCCCACTTGGCAAAACTTCCACGATGCGAAAACACAGTTTCGTATCTTGACATCAAGAAAACCGTGTCCATCGAGTTCTGTCAATAGCGGACGGGCGTACGGTTACAGCGTCACACCGATCAGTGGTCTTCCTCGCCGATCCTGTGGACGTGGATCAGGTTGGTCGAGCCGACGGTGCCCGGAGGCGATCCCGCGACGATGACGACGAGGTCGCCCCGCCGGTATCGGCCCAGGCCGAGGAGCGCGTGGTCGACCTGATGGATCATCTGGTCGGTCGACTCGACGGGGTCGACGAGGAACGTCTCGGTCCCCCACGTCAGCGCGAGCTGAGCGCGCACCGCCGGGAGCGGGGTGAACGCCAGCAACGGCAGCGGAGTGTGCAGCCGCGCGAGCCGGCGCACGGTGTCCCCGGACTGGGTGAACGCGACGAGCGCCGCCGCACCCAATCGTTCCCCGATGTCGCGTGCCGCGTAGGACAGGACTCCGCCCTTCGTGCGGGGCACGTGCGCCAGCGGCGGAACGTGCGTGGACTTCTCCTCCACCGCGCTGATGATGCGGCCCATGGTGCGGACCGTCTCCATCACGTGCTTCCCGACCGACGTCTCACCGGACAGCATCACCGCGTCCGCACCGTCGAGGACGGCGTTCGCCACATCGGACGCCTCGGCGCGGGTGGGCCGAGAGTTCTCGATCATCGACTCGAGCATCTGGGTGGCCACGATGACCGGCTTCGCATTCTCGCGGGCGATCTGGATGGCCCGTTTCTGCGCGAGCGGTACCTGTTCGAGGGGAAGTTCGACACCCAGATCGCCGCGGGCGACCATCACCGCGTCGAACGCCAGCACGATGGCCTCGAGGTTGTCGATCGCCTCCGGTTTCTCGAGCTTCGCGATCACCGGAACCCTGCGGCCGACCCGATCCATCACGGCATGGACGAGTTCGATGTCGGCCGCCGATCGCACGAACGACAGGGCGATGAGGTCGACACCGAGACGCAGTGCGAACTCGAGATCGGCGATGTCCTTGCCCGACAGCGCCGGGACCGACACGTTCATCCCCGGCAACGACACACCCTTGTTGTTGCTGACCGGACCGCCCTCGGTGACCCGGCACACCACGTCGTTGCCGTCGACGTCCGTGACGACCAGTCCGATCTTGCCGTCGTCGACGAGCAACCGGTCACCGGGCTCGGCGTCCTCCGCCAACTGCTTGTAGGTGGTCGACACACGGTCGTGGGTGCCGTCGCACTCGTCGACGGTGATCCGCACGACGTCGCCGTCCGACCAGACGACGCTGCCTTCGGCGAAGCGCCCCAACCTGATCTTCGGGCCCTGGAGGTCGGCGAGAACACCCACCGCCCGGCCGGTGTGTTCGGACGCGTCCCGCACCCGGCGGTAGTTCTCCTCGTGATCGGAATGTTCGCCATGGCTGAAGTTGAGCCGTGCGATGTCCATTCCGCAGTCGACGAGTTCGCGTATGCGGTCGCCCGTTGCCGTTGCGGGCCCGAGGGTACACACGAT
Source organism: Rhodococcus sp. A14 (assembly GCF_011603105.1). NCBI lineage: Bacteria > Bacillati > Actinomycetota > Actinomycetes > Mycobacteriales > Nocardiaceae > Rhodococcus > Rhodococcus sp. A14. The sequence goes on from NZ_JAAOQS010000247.1 coordinate 1,657, forward strand.
CTTCGCGCGCCTCGCCGACGCGGGCGCCTCCCGGCCGGGCGTGACGAGGTATTCGGACACTGTTGCTGTCATAGGATTTCGATTCCGTTCTAGGCGCTGCCGGTGTCGGCGTAGGAGACGGCCGCGGCGCGGACGTCGTCGATGCGGTACCGGTTGGCGGCCTCGACGGCCTTGGAGCGGTCGAGGGTACCTTCGCCGGCGAGGGCGGACAGCACGGCGACGACGATGGATTCGGCGTCGACGTTGAAGTACCGGCGGGCGGCGGGGC
>NZ_JAAOQS010000248.1:0-1897 GCF_011603105.1 Rhodococcus sp. A14
CACGGCTGCGAGGCCTCGTACTCGTCGGTGCGGGACTACGTCGCCCGCCGACGCCCGGAGATCGTCGCCGAGTCCGGGAGGGGAACCGAGACGGCCTTCGTGCTGCAAGACCATCTTCCCGGTGCGGAGGCGGAGGTCGATTTCGGGGATGTGTGGATCGATCTGGCCGGGGTGCGGACGAAGTGTTTCCTGTTCACCCTCCGGCTGTCGCACTCGGGCAAGGCGGTGCACCGAGTATTCGCCTCGCAGGGGCAGGAGGCGTTCATCGAGGGCCATGTGATCGCCTTCGCCACGATCGGTGGTGTCCCGACCGGCAAGATTCGGTACGACAATCTGCGGTCTGCGGTGCGTCGGGTGTTGTTCGGGCGCAACCGGTCCGAGTCGGATCGGTGGATTCTGTTCCGGTCGCACTACGGCTTCGATTCCTTCTATTGCTTGTCTGGTCTCGAGGGCGCCCACGAGAAGGGCGGTGTGGAGGGTGAGGTGGGGCGCTTCCGCCGTAACCACCTGGTCCCGGTGCCGAAGGTCGACACCCTGGACGAGCTCAACGCGCGCCTCGCGGCGGCGGATCGGGCGGACGACGGCCGGCGGATCGATACCCGGATCCGGACCGTCGGGGAGGACTTCGCCACCGAACGGCCCTTGTTGCGGCCGCTCCCGGCCGAGGAGTTCGAGCCCGGCCTGTGGTTGACGCCGCGGGTGGACCGGTATTCGCGGGTCACGGTGCGCCAGTGCCACTATTCGGTGCCGATCTACCTGATCGGACGGCAGGTGCGGGTCTCGCTGCGGGCCAGTGAGGTGGTGATCTTCGACGGCCGGCGGGAGGTCGCCCGCCATCTCCGCCTCGCCCGCAAGGGCGCGCAGGCCTTGGTGCTCGATCACTACCTCGAGGTCCTCGCCCGCAAACCCGGCGCGCTACCGGGGTCGACCGCGCTGTCCCAGGCGCGGGCGGCGGGGACGTTCACCGCCGACCACGAGGCGTTCTGGGCGCTGGCACGATCGGTGCACGGGGACGCCGACGGCACCCGCGCCCTCGTCGAAGTGCTGCTGCTGCACCGGAACATGGCACACGAGGATGTGACTTCCGGGCTCCGCGCCGCGGTCGCTGTCGGGGCCGCCTGCGCGGACGTGGTGGCCGTCGAGGCCCGCAAGGCCGCCGCCGACCGTCCCGACGACGCGGTCACCCCAGTTGCGGCGGCACCGTCGAAGGTGGTGTCGATGACCGCACGCAGGTTGACCGATCCGGAGGCGGTGATCGCCGGGCTGCCACCGGATTCGCGGCCGCTTCCCACCGTCGCCGCCTACGACGAGTTGCTGCGGCGGCGGCCGCCACCCTCCTCGGACGCCGTCTCTGCACGTGAAGGAGCATCATCATGACCGGGTCGACCCCCACCTCACCGGCCGCCGCACGGCGCCGGCGTGGACTCACCCCCGAAGCCGCCGCCACCGCGATCGAGCAGGCCTGCCGTGATCTGCGGCTGCCGACGGTGCGCACCCGGTTCGAGGACATGCTCACCGTCGCCCACAAGGAGCAACTGACCTACGAGGGCTTCCTCGCCGACCTGCTGCTCGCCGAATGCGACGACCGTGCCCGCCGCCGCAGCGTCCGCCGGGTCAAGGCCGCCGGATTCCCACGCCAGAAATGGTTGGCGGACTTCGACTTCGATGCCAACCCCAACGTCAATCCGGCCACCATCAACAGCCTCGCCAGCTGCGTCTGGGTCCGCAAGGGCGAACCGTTGTGTTTGATCGGCGATTCCGGCACCGGCAAATCGCACCTGCTGATCGGTTTGGGCACCGCCGCCGCCGAGGCCGGCTTCCGGGTCCGCTACACCCTGGCGACGAAACTGGTCAACGAACTCGTCGAGGCCGCCGACGAGAAACTGCTCGCCAAGAC
>NZ_JAAOQS010000249.1:0-1800 GCF_011603105.1 Rhodococcus sp. A14
TCGCCGCACCCGACCAGAACCCGTCGACGTCCACCCCGGTCCCCGGCAGCGCCTCCTCGTTCACGAAGTCGTAGAGCACCTTCGCGACCTGCAGACCGCCGACCTCAACACGCTCAGTCATGAAATGCCTCACTGTTCCGCACTTGGAGCACCGGACGGGTGCCATGAACCGCACCCAATGTTACCCGCTGGTAAGCGGCGTGGCCGGATGTCCTGCGGAGGTTCGCCCCGAGGTGAGGGCGGGAGGTGAGGTCAGGCCTTCTCGCCGGTGGACGGCTCGAGGGACGGGGCTTCCGACTCGACGGGCGTGTCGTTCTCGGCGTCGATCCGGTGCAGATCGCCAGCGGCCTCTGCCGCGCTGAGACGGGAACGACGCCAGGCGACGACCAGCAGTCCGGCCCACACCGCAACGAGAGCGAGGTACCCGAGGGTGGCGGCGACGCCGGTGACGTCGAACGTCTTGAACAGCTTCTGCGCGTTGGTGATGATGATGATGCCGCCGACGCCGGTTCCCAGAAGGGTCGCGGGCACCCGGCTGACGAGCCAGGCGGCGAGCGGTGCGGCGATAATGCCGCCGAGAGCCAGCCCCGCGATGATGGGGATGTTGTCGAAGAAGTCGCTGCCGAGACCGAAGATGAACCCGATGCTGGCCGCGGCGGACACCAGGAACTCCGACGCGCTGACCGAACCGATGACGGTGCGCGGTGCGGTCTTGCCGCGCGAGAGCAGCGTGCTGGTGGTGATCGGCCCCCAGCCGCCGCCGCCGCTCGCGTCGATGAATCCACCGAACAGTCCGAGCGGTGACAGGAACTTCGCCGTGTGCGGCGACGTCCGGGCGTCGTTGACGGCGGGAGGGCGGATGGAGAAGCGGAGCAGGACGTACACACCGATCGCCAGCAGGATCGTCGACGTCACGGGGACGGCGGCGGCCGTCGACAACTGGGACAGCACCGTCGCACCGAGGAACGCACCGATGGCGCCGGGGACACCCAGGCGCAGTACGAGAGCCCAGTCGATGTTGCGGAACCGCCAGTGCGACGCACCGGAGGCGAGCGTCGTACCGACCTCGGCGAAATGCACTGCTGCGCTGGCGTGTGCCGGTCCGACGCCGCTGAACACGAGCAGGGTGGTCGCAGTCACGCCGAAGGCCATGCCGAGAGCGCCGTCGACCAACTGGGCACCCACGCCGACCAGCGTGAAAATCAAGAGCTTGAACATCGAGACTCCGACCGAGAGAGCGAACCGTCAGGGCAGCAAAGACCAGCGAGCAGGCTGGTCAGCAACATCCCTGGTCGAAGGCATGGCCTCGGCGGGAGGGCCAGAAGGGCATGAGGGCGAGCGAGGCCGCGGGGCCTGCCTGCGCGCTCGTGCCGTTCACTCGGACTCCCACATCTCTCGTCGCATGCGCGGCCGTCCGCGCACAAGGTTCGACACTAGCTGGAGGGGTGGGCGCGTGTCATCTTCACACGCGCCCAACCGCTCACAGTTTTCGCGCAGAGATCTCGAAGCCCACGTCGCGCAGCCGTGTCACCAGGACGTCGCCGAGTGCCGTGGCGGGGGTGAGGACGCCGGCCGAATCCGGCAGTGCGTCGCCGCCGAGGACGAGGCTCAGCGCGGATTCGCCGAGCATCACCGCGGTGGCGCTGTATCCGGGATCGCCCTTCGCCTTCACTCGCGACGTGTAGCGCGCGCCCGTGGTGGTGGTCGTGTACACGTCGATGGTGAAGTGGCCCTTGCGCTGCGCCTCTTCGCTGGGGCCGTCGCCCGGTGAGGGCAGAACGCGGTCGAGGACGTACCGGG
>NZ_JAAOQS010000024.1:0-96858 GCF_011603105.1 Rhodococcus sp. A14
GGGTAATCGGGTGGGTGGTCATCGGAAGTTCCTCTCGGAAGGTGTGCTCCCACCCGGTGGTGAGTGAGAGTCCGCTTCTTCAGACGAACCAACTTCGAGTTGGACGCACCTGCCACAGAACTAGGCGCCGGTATTGCGGGATGCCCGGTGAGCGGCCGGAGACGGGACGGAGCCCCGTTCGATCAGCCGCGGCACCGGGCGCGGTGAGGCAGGCACCCCGGCGCCACCGCAGACGCCGGTCTCGGGCAACGTGAGTTCGACGCGGGCGGCGGCGTCGTGGTCGCCGGCCAGGGCGGCGGCGATGCTGCGGACCTGCTCGTACCCGGTCATCGCCAGGAACGTCGGGGCGCGGCCGTAGCTTTTCATCCCGACCAGGAACACATTCGGCTCCGGATGGGACAGTTCGGCGACCCCGTGCGGGTAGACGGTGCCGCAGGAGTGCACGTTCGGGTCGATCAGCGGCGCCAACTCGACCGGGGCCTGCAGCACCGGATCCAGGCCGAGGCGGATTTCCGAGAGCCAGGACAGGTCGGGCCGGAATCCGGTGAGCACCACCACCTGATCGACGTCCTCGATGCGGGCGCCGGTGTCGGAGATCAACGCCACCCGGCCGCTGTCGCCGTCGGGTTCGATGGTGGCGGTGCGGAACCCGGGAACCACCGTCAGCAGTCCTTCGTCGACCGCCCGCTTGGCGCGTAGGCCGAGGGCGCCGCGGGCGGGCAGCTCGTCGTCGTCGCCGCCGCCGAAGGTGGAGCCGACGTCGCCGCGGCGCAGCACCCAGCTGATCCGGGTGCCCGGGGCCTGCTGCTCCAGATCGGCCAGCGCCACGATCGCGGTGAGCGCGGAGTGGCCGCTGCCGGCGATCACGATGTGCTTGCTCGCGTACCGGTCCCGCACGTCGGGGTCGTCGACGTCCGGGACCCGGTACTCGATGACCTCGGTGGCGGCGCGCTCGCCGAGCGCGGGCAGGCCTTCACCACCGAGCGGATTGGGGGTGCCCCATGTGCCGGAAGCGTCGATGACAGCCTGCGCGAGGACGCGGTCCTCGGTGCCGTCGGCGCGACGGATGTGCACGGACAGGGGTTCGGTGTCGCGGCCGGCGTCGACGACCCGGTCCCGGCCGCGGCGGGCCACGCCGATCACCTCGGTGCCCAGCTGCACGATGTCGCCGAGGGCGGCGGCGAGGGGTTGCACATAGTTGTCGGTCCAGTCCTGGCCGGTCGGGTACGCGTCGTCGTCAGGGGCGGTCCAGTCGGTGGTGTCGAGCAGGCGGCGGGCGGCCGGGTCGATCAGCTCAGCCCAACTGGAGAACAGCCGCACGTGGTTCCACTCGGAGATCGCCGCACCGGCCGCGAGACCGCGTTCGAAGACCAGCGGGGTCAGGCCGCGCTCACACAGCTGCGCCGCGGCAGCGAGGCCGATCGGTCCGCCGCCGACGACGACTACGGGCAAGGTGCTCATCTCGATCATCCTTCCATCGATGTTCATCGATCCTCTGACCCCAGAGAGTATCGATTCGTGTCGATGAAGGCAACCATCGATCAATATCGATATAGTGAGGTATGACTTCCCTGGACATACCGGCCGTCCACACCTCCGGCGCCGATCAGGTGGATGCGTTGGCGCCGGAGGACGCGCTGACCTACGCCGGGTGGTTCGCCTGTCTGGCCGATCCCACCCGGGTGCGGCTGCTGCATCAGGTCGCCTCCCGCCCGGCCGGGATCACCGTTGGCGCGCTGGCCGAGGCACTGGGCATCGGCCAGCCCACCGTCTCGCACCACGTGCGCAGGCTCGCCGATGTCGGGTTCGTGTCTGTCCACAAGAACGGCACCAGCACTGTGGTCAGGGTCAACCCGTCCTGCTGCACCGGTCTGCCGCACGCCGCCGACGCAGTGATGGGGGTGCTGACCGCGCGCCCCTGCTGCCCGGACGACCTGCCCCAAGACGTCACGGTTCGCCCGATGCGCAACGAGGATTGGCAGCCGGTGCGCCGGATCTACGGCGAGGGCATCGCCACCCGCAACGCCACCTTCACCACCGAAGTCCCCGCCCGGGAAACCCTGGACGCGCAATGGCTTCCCGGGCATCGGTGGGTCGCCGAGATCGACGACGTCGTGGTCGGCTGGGCCGCCCTGTCCCCGACGTCCGGGCGGGCCTGCTACGCCGGGGTGGCCGAGAACTCGATCTACGTCGCCGACGGGATGCGCGGGCGCGGTGTCGGCAAAGTCCTGCTGCGCACCCAGGTGATCGCCGCCGACGAGGCCGGGCTGTGGACCTTGCAGACCTCGATCTTCCCGGAGAACCGTGCCAGCATCGCCCTGCACCACTCCGCCGGATTCCGGACCCTCGGTGTCCGCGAACGCATCGCCCAACTCGACGGCATCTGGCGCGACACCGTCGTCCTCGAACGCCGCTCCCCCGTCGCCGGATAGCCCTCCGAATCAGTTGGGGAGCATCATGTCCGAGCAGCCACCTGTCGATCGTGCCGCGATCGCCGCGGACCTCGAGCGCGCCCGCAGCGTGCTGCACGAGTTGCTCGACGCCGCGAGTTCCGTCGAGCTCTCGCGGCGTTCGTCCGGTACCCGGTGGACCAACGAGCAGCTGCTGTTCCACATGGTCTTCGGCTACATGGTGGTTCGCCGGCTGCTCCTGCTGATCCGGATGTTCTCCTGGTTGCCTGAGGGGGCGAGCCGACGGTTCGCGCATGCGCTCGATGCCGCCACCCCAGTCTTCGACGAGGTCAACTATCGAGGCTCCGCCCTGGCGGCGCGCGTCTACAACCGACGCCGGATGGGCCGCCACTTCGACCGCCTCATTGCGTCGCTGCAACGTTCCTTGGCCCGGGAGACGGACGCGAACCTGCACCGTGGCATGTACTTTCCAGTCCGCTGGGATCCGTTCTTCGACGACTACATGACCGCCGAACAGCTCTACCGCTACCCTGGCCTGCACTTCGACTTCCACCGCCACCAGCTCACCCTCGACTGAATGAGTGTCGAGGTGACACCGCTGAGGACCGGGGCATGTTCGGGATCGTTCCCGACATCACTTACCGTCGGCCCAGCCGGCGCGGGGGTCGAATCCTCCTGTTTCCTCTGCCCGGGCGTACGCCCGCAGCGCCTCAGCGGCTTCGTGGCCGAGATCGGGCGGGACCGCGACCTCCACGGTGACCAGCAGATCGCCCGCCGCGTCGCCGCGGTGGGGCACCCCGCGTCCGCGCAGTCGGAACGTTCTCCCGGACTGGGTGCCTGGCGGGATCTTCACACTGACCTGACCTTCGAGGGTGGGCACGGACAGCATTGTCCCCAAGGCTAGTTCGGCGAACGACACGGGAACGGTGACGGTGAGGTCATTGCCGCTGCGGGCGAACACCGGGTCCGGGTCCACGCGCACGGTGACGTACAGGTCCCCCGACGGCGCCCCGCCGAGACCAGGTTCGCCCTGCGCCGGTAGCCGGATGCGTTGCCAGTCGCTCACCCCGGGCGGAACATGGACGGAGACGGTGCGGGTGCGGTCCCCGATCCCGGCGCCCTGGCAGTCCGGGCACGGGGCGTCGACGATCGATCCCGTGCCCCGGGTTCCCGGTCGTGTGCCGGAGCCGTGACAGCTGGTGCACACCATCGGCCCACTCACCCGCAGCGGCAACACCATCCCGGCGACCGCCTCCCGGAACGACAGCCGGGTCTCGGTCTCGACGTCACTGCCCCGCCTCGGCCGGGCCGACGCAGTTCGGGTTCCGGCGCGCCGGAACAGATCCCCGAGCACGTCACCGACCCCGCCCAGAGGATCGCCCACGATGAAGGGTGAACCGCTCCCGAACAGGTCCCCGAAGTCGAAGCCGCCCGACCCGGCGCGCGGAGGAAAACCCGTCCCGGTGAACGCCCCGGACCGGTACAGCCTGCGCATGCGGTCGTATTCCTTGCGTTTGGCGGGGTACGAGAGCACCGCATGCGCCTCGCTGACCTTCTTGAATCGTTCCTCCACCTCGGTGTTGTCCGGGTTGGCGTCCGGATGCAGCTCCCGCGCCAGCTTGCGGTACGCCTTCTTGATCTCTTCGGCCGACGCCGTCGAAGGGACACCCAGGGCGGCGTAGAAGTCACGGTCGAACCATTCCTGCTGCGACACTTGGCATCCTCCTTCCTTCGCGGGGCCGCTGCGCGAGAGCGCCGTGCGCTCCGAGACCGGCGCCGTCAGGCTGTCGGTCGGCGTCTCAGGAATCGCCGGCCGGTGCCGTGCCCGTGACATTTCCCGGCGGGGCCACCCCCTCGACGACGGAGACCGTCGCGGTCCGCAGCACCTTGTGGTCACCGAATGTGTAGCCGCGGCGCAGCACCCGGTCTACAACGGGATCACCCCCGGTGCCTTCGTGCTGGACCGCTTCGTGCAGGGTGGGATCGAAGCGCTCGCCCTCTTCGCCGAATGCGGCCACTCCCAGGCCGCTCAGGATTGCACCGAGCTTGGCCGCGATCGCACGCAGTGGTTCGTTTTCGAGGTCGCCGTGCTCGCGGGCGCGGTCGAGGTCGTCGAGGATCCCGAGAAATTTCGCCGCCACCGACGCCGTCGCGGCCTCGACGGCCGCGTGCCGGTCGCGTTCGATCCGGCGTCGGTAGTTGGTGTACTCGGCTTGCACCCGCTGCAGATCGGCGGTCAACTCCGTCACTCGATCAGGGTCTTCGCCCGCGGTTCGATCGGTCCGGTCACCAGGGTGCATCTCGGCGTCCGGCGTGGTCGGGTCGGGTTCCCGTTGTGGGGTCGGGGTGACAGGCTCGCTCGGGGTGTGCCCACGTACCCGGCCGGTCTCCGGATCGACGCGGCGTTTGTCGGTGATCGAGATCGGTTCCCGCGGCGGCTTGTCGCCGTTGCGGCGCTCGCTCCCACTCATCGGGTGTCCTCCCGTCCAGGTTCGTCCACCACCTCAGCGTCGAAGACTTCATCGGTGCCTTCAGAGGACCCGTTCCCCCCGCCGGGAGCGGCCGAGTCCTTCGCCTGCGCGTCGTAGATCGCCTGACCCAGGGCTTGCGAGTCGGTGGCCAGTTTTTCGATGGCCGTTTTGATCGCCGCGACATCGCTGCCTTTCAACTTCTCCTGGGCATTCGCAATCGACGACTCGACCTTCTCCTTGACGTCGGCGGGTACCTTGTCCTCGTTGTCCTTGATGAACTTCTCGGTCTGGTACACCAGCGACTCGGCCTGGTTGCGGACCTCCGCTTCCTCCCTGCGCTGGGCGTCCTCCGCGGCGTGCGCCTCGGCGTCCTTGATCATCCGGTCGATCTCCTCCTTGGACAGGCCCGAGCCCTCCTGGATCTTGATCGTGTTCTCCTTACCGGTGCCCTTGTCCTTCGCGGTCACGTGCACGATGCCGTTGGCGTCGATGTCGAAGGTGACCTCGATCTGCGGCACCCCACGGGGGGCCGGCGGAATCCCCGCGAGCTCGAACGAGCCGAGCAGCTTGTTGTGCGAGGCGATTTCGCGCTCACCCTGGAACACCTGGATCTGCACCGAGGGCTGGTTGTCGTCAGCGGTGGTGAAGGTCTCCGAACGCTTGGTCGGGATGGTGGTGTTGCGCTCGATGAGCTTGGTCATCACGCCACCCTTGGTCTCGATGCCGAGGGACAGCGGGGTGACGTCGAGGAGCAGCACGTCCTTGACCTCGCCCTTGAGAACACCGGCCTGCAGGGCAGCGCCGACGGCGACGACCTCGTCCGGGTTGACACCCTTGTTCGGTTCCTTTCCGCCGGTAAGCTCGCGCACCAGATTCGTCACGGCGGGCATACGGGTGGAACCACCGACGAGCACGACCTGGTCGATGTCCTTGACGGCGATCTTCGCGTCCTTGATCACCGATTGGAACGGGGCCCGGGTGCGGTCGAGGAGATCGGACGTGATCTTCTCGAACTCGCTGCGCGACAGCTGCTCGTCTAGGAACAGCGGGTTCTTGTCCGCGTCGACGGTGATGTAGGGCAGGTTGATCGACGTGCTCTGCGAGGAGGACAGTTCGATCTTGGCCTTCTCCGCGGCCTCACGGAGACGCTGCAGGGCCATCTTGTCCTTGGTCAGATCGATGCCGTTCTGAGCCTTGAACTTGTCGACGAGCCACTTCACGATCCGGTCGTCCCAGTCGTCACCACCGAGGTGGTTGTCACCGGAGGTGGCCCGGACTTCGACGACGCCCTCACCGATTTCGAGCAGCGAGACGTCGAAGGTGCCGCCACCGAGGTCGAAGACCAGGATGGTCTGTTCCTTGTCGCCCTTGTCCAGGCCGTAGGCCAGTGCGGCCGCGGTGGGCTCGTTGACGATCCGCAGGACGTTGAGACCGGCGATCTGGCCGGCTTCCTTCGTGGCCTGACGCTGGGCGTCCTCGAAGTACGCGGGGACGGTGATCACCGCGTCGGTGATGTCCTCACCCAGATACGATTCCGCGTCCCTCTTCAGTTTCATCAGCACCCGGGCACTGATCTCCTGCGCGCTGTATTTCTTGTCGTCGATCGCCACATGCCAGTCGGTGCCGATCTCCCGTTTCACCGAGCGCACCGTCCGGTCCACGTTCGTGACTGCCTGGTTCTTGGCGGGCTGGCCGACCAGCACCTCACCGTTCTTCGCGAATGCCACCACCGACGGGGTCGTGCGCGCACCCTCCGAGTTGGCGACCACCTTCGGGTCGCCGCCCTCGAGTACGCACACCACCGAGTTCGTGGTCCCCAAATCGATACCCACCGCGCGAGCCATGACCGCCTCCAGCACCACACCGGGTGGGTGTGGTGCTTCCGCCGATCGTTCGGCATCACACCCACCGAACTTGAGTGTTATCGACTCAATTTTCTCCCCGGGAGAGATCGAGGTCAAGGCGAAGAATTGAGCGTAGAACGCTCAACATTGTGCGTGTTGCTCGGCGTCACAGCACCACCATCTCGATCTCCTCGACGAACTAGCCACCGGAGACCGCGCCGCCGCTCGCGCCCGGCAACGCCGACGTCTATCGGCCGCGCAGCCCGAACGGGTTTCCGTCGGCATCGGCGAGCACGCAAATCCGTGTCTCGGGTGCGACGTGACGCGGAGCGGTGCGCTCGGTTGCGCCGGCGGCAAGCAGAGTTTCGCGTGTCGCGTCGAGATCCTCGACGTCGGCGAAGGCAACCGGGCCGGCGGTCTCGTCACCTGGATTCAGGGCGACCTCGAAGCCGTCCACGTTGTACCCGACGTAGTAGGACTCGTCGGTGTGAGGTGCGCCGAGCAGCGCGGTGTAGACCGCCTTGGCGGCGTTCAGGTCGGACACGGGGATCACCAGGCTGCGGATCGTGGGGCTCATGTTCGTCTCCTCGGGCTACGGCGGTCATCGGCGACCGCCTCGTCGGCGATGGCAGCAACCACGCTTTGTGCGCGCGAGGGCCGGCTCTTCTCGATTCCTGACCGTTCTGTCGGTGTGTGTCCGCCATAGCGTATCGACGCACGCAGGTTCCGGTGACGTTTCGGCCGGCCGTTTCGGCGTGGTCGCTGATCCGCCCTCCCCTAGCGGTGGCGGATCGCCCACCGCTTCACCGCCTTTGATGCTCTGACCCCGGAACCCGTTGGGGAACGCGCTATCGGTGTTACCTTGAGCCCTGTGTGTGGCGGTCGGCAATCCTCGCGGCGGCGCACGGCGCTGCTCACCGTGCTGGCGGTGATCGCCGCCGAGCGGATGGTCGTGCGGATTGGTCACAACAATGCGGCGGGCGATGTGCTCGAGACCCTCCCAGATCTCGTCGGGACGCTCGCGCGGCGCCGCACCCCGGGGCGCGGTGCCGTCGGCACACGGCTGTCCCTGCCGGGCCGCGCCCGGGCACCGTCATCGACCTCGGCCGAGTCGCCCATGTCCGTGCGGAACAGCACCTGTGTGCTGCGGGTGTGACCGACCGGCACCGGCTACCGTCCCATCATCGGATCTGACGCCACAGCCACCCTCTCGTGACCGCCACGGGTACGCGCGCCACACCTCTCCCCGACCGTGCCGCGCGGCCCGATTATCGTTCCAGCACCGGTAGATTCGTTCCGGTGCACCCCGTCGGAATGAGGTGCCGTAATTGCATTCCAGGACCGTTCTCAAACTCGCCGGCGCCACCGTGGCCGCGGGGGTAATGCTGGCCGGGGTGATGTTCCCGGTAGCCGCCGGGCTGGGGTACGCATCCAACCGTGCCGCCGACAGCGTCGGTAATTCCTCGGCCGAACTGGCCGACGGAGTGGTGCCGGCGGTGACGACGATGACCGACATCACCGGGAACCCGATCGCCTGGCTGTACGACCAGCGCCGATTCGAGGTTCCCAGCGACCAGATCTCCAACGAGATGAAACTGGCGATTCTCTCCATCGAGGACAGACGGTTCGGCGAACATCAGGGGGTGGACTGGCAGGGCACGATGCGGGCGTTCTTCACCAACACCACCAGCGGTCAGATCGAACAGGGTGCCTCTACCATCAATCAGCAGTACGTGAAGAACTACCTGCTGCACGTGGTTGCCAAGACCGACGCCGAACGCCGTGCCGCGATCGAGACCACGCCGGTCCGCAAGATCCGGGAGATCCGGATGGCGATGACCCTCGATCAGGAACTCTCCAAAGAGGAAATTCTCACCCGGTATCTGAACCTGGTGCCGTTCGGCAACGGTTCCTTCGGGGTGCAGGACGCCGCCCGCACGTACTTCGGCATCGACGCCAAGGACCTGAACCTGGCGCAGTCGGCGATGCTCGCGGGTATGGTGCAGTCCAGCTCCGCGCTCAACCCCTACACCAACCCCGAGGGGGTGTTCGAGCGCCGCAATGTCGTTCTCGACACCCTGGTCGTGAATGTTCCGGATCGGGCCGCCGAGATCCGCGCCCTGAAGGAAACGCCGCTCGGGGTGCTCCCGAAACCGAACAACCTGCCCCGCGGATGCATCGCCGCCGGCGACCGCGGGTTCTTCTGCGACTATGCGTTGCAGTACCTCCAGACCGCCGGGCTGTCCCGGGAGCAACTCGAAAAGGGCGGCTACCTGATCCGCACCACCCTCGATCCGGCCGTGCAGGGTTCGGTGAAGGCGGCGGTGTCCACCTACGCCGACCCGAAACTCCCGGACATCGCGAGCGTGATGAACGTCGTGCAGCCCGGGCAGGACCAACACCGGGTCCTGGCCATGGCGGGCAGCCGCAACTACGGCCTGGACGCAGCCGCCGCGGAGACGGTCCAGGAGTTGCCCTATTCACTGTCTGGGCACGGTGCCGGATCGGTGTTCAAGGTCTTCACCACCGCAGCAGCCATGGAGAAGGGTTTGCGGCTCAACGCGATCCTCGACGTGCCCGGGCGGTTCGACGCCCGCGGGATGGGCGACGGCGGTGCCCCCGGGTGCCCTGCGGCGACCTATTGCGTGCAGAACGCCGCCCCGTATCCGCGGGCGCTGTCGGTCACCGACGCCCTCGCCCAGTCCCCGAACACCGCGTTCGTGAAACTTCTCCAGGCCACCGGCGTGGATGCGACGGTGGACATGGCGGTGCGCCTCGGCATGCGGTCGTACACCGAACCGGGAACCTCCGGGTTCGGGGACCAGAGCCTGGCCGACATGCAGAAGGACCAGAATCTGGGGTCGTTCACCCTGGGCCCGGTGTGGATCAATCCGCTCGAATTGTCGAATGTCGCCGCGACCCTGGCCTCACACGGCAAGTGGTGCCCACCGACCCCGATCGACTCCATCGTCGACCGCGAGGGCAGGCCGGTCCCCCTCACCCAGCAAGCCTGCGAGCAGGTCATCGATCCCGGCCTGGCCGACACCCTGTCCAACGGGCTCAGCAAGGACGACCTGCCCGGTGGCACGGCGTCGGCCGCGGCCGCGGCCGCCGGGTGGAAGCTGCCGATGTCCGGCAAGACCGGGACCACCGAATCGCACATGTCGTCGGCATTCATCGGATACACCAACAACCTGGCCGGCAGCGTCTACGTATTCGGGGACTCACCGACCCCTGGACAGATTTGCACCAGCCCGCTGCGCTCGTGTGGGGACGGCAACCTGTTCGGCGGCACCGAGCCGGCCCGCACCTGGTTCACGGCGATGATGCCGATCGCGAACAACTTCGGCCCCACCACCCTGCCTCCGATCGACCCGCGCTTCGCTCGCTGACTGGAGGGCCGGTGGGTGGTCCTCCAGCGTGCAGACAGGAGTACATCTGACGGCGAGCTGGATCTCACCTGTCTCCTTGTAACGCGGGCGGGAGCCCGCGCGGTAACACAAGTGCCTCACCGGCCGCGTCAGTCGTGTTTCGCGCCGGTGGGGCCTCTCTCCCGGGGGGTGGAGACGCGGATCTCGACGTCGGCCGGCAAACCCAACGCGCACATCGACTTCCAGCAGTGCGGGTGCGCTCGGTCAGGCGTTTTCCTTGCGGAAGGTACGGGTTCCCCACCACACCGCGACGACGAACAACACCACCGCCCACGCGGTTCCCCACACAATCGCGGAGTTCGCGAAGTCACCGAAGAACGAATCCCGCACGGCGTCGACGACATGGCGGATCGGCATGAAATCGCTGGCCGTCTGCAACCAGGCAGGACCGATCGTCATCGGCAACAAAATTCCGGACAATAGCAACACCGGCATCATCACCATGTTGATCACCGGAGCCATCACGTCTTCGCTCTTGGTGGTCAAGGCGAATGCATTCGACGCCGCCGCACAGGCCCCGCCGAGCAGCAACGTCAGCAGCACCCCGAACACGATGCCCCGCAACGACGCCTCCATACCCATCACGAAGCCGAGCAACACCAAGATGATCGCCTGCACGAACAACTGGAGCAGGTCCCGACCCAGTCGCCCGACCAGTAACGCGGTGCGACTGGCCGGAGTCACCCGCTCCGCCTCGATAACGCCCTCCCGCCACTCCCCGATCAGGCTGAATCCGGCGAAGAACGCACCGAAGATCCCCAACTGCACCAACATGCCCGGCACGAAGAACGTGTACGCGTTGTCCACCCCGAACTGACCCACCAGCGGAGTCAGCAACGGCCCGAACAACAATAGGTACATGACCGGCTGCAACAGGCCGATGATCACCCAGGCGGGGTTGCGCAGATTCATCCGCAGCTGGCGGCGGAAGACGATGAAACTCTCACGGGCGAACGTCATTGGCCTGCTCCTGGAGTGGTCAGCGCGGGGGCGGGGGTGGACTCGGATTCAGGGTCCCCGGTGGCGGTATCGGAGGCGGCGGTGTCGGCGTCGCGCAGGGACCGTCCGGTCAACGTCAAGAACACGTCGTCGAGGGTCGGCCGGTGCACCTCGATCGAGGCCAGGGTCACGTCGGTGCGGTCGAGGTCGCGCAGCAGTCCCGGGATCGCGCGCCCGGCACGCTGGACCCGACCACGGACATGATGGCCGTCCACCTCCACACCGGCCAGACCGTGCCGCGGTGCCTCGGCGATCGTGCCCAGCTTGTCTCTCACCAGCGGCACCATGTCGAGGTCGGCGATTTCGAGGTCGACGAGATCGCCGGCGACCTGCGCCTTGAGGTTCTCCGCCGTGTCCGAGGCGACGATTCGACCACGGTCGATGATGATGATGCGGTCGCTGAGGGTGTCGGCCTCGTCCAGGTAATGGGTGGTGAGGAAGACCGTCGCACCACGGCGGGTCCGCAGCTCGGAAATGTGCTCCCACAGGTTCGCCCGCGCCTGAGGATCGAGGCCCGTCGTCGGCTCGTCGAGGAACATCAGGCTCGGCTCGTGAATCAGGCCCATGACGATGTCGAGTCGGCGTTTCTGCCCACCCGACATCGTCTTCGGCATCCGTTCCCACAGCCCGTCCAGCTGCAATTGCGAAAACAATTCTCTGCCGCGGGTTTCGACGTCCCGTCGGGAGCGGCCGTAGAGCATGCCGTGATCCATCACCTCCTCCCCCGCCCGGGCGCCGCTGAAGACCCCACCGCTCTGCGAGACGTAGCCGATGCTCCGCCGCACCTGCGTGGATTCGCGGACCACGTCGTATCCGGCGACTGTGGCCTCGCCTGCGGTCGGCCGCAGCAGGGTGGTCAGCATCCGCAACGTCGTGGTCTTCCCCGCCCCGTTGGGGCCGAGGAACCCGACGACCTCGCCCTCGGCGACATCGAGATCCACCCCGTCGACGGCGCGAACCTCCGATTTCTCCCGTCCATGGCGGGTGTGGAAGGTTTGGACGAGCCCACGTGCACGAATCACGACAAGCACTCTCCTCGAGGTCGGTCAGGCCAGTATTCAAAGATGATGGGTCGGGGCACAACCCGTTTTCGTTCTCTGCGTGATACAGACTCCTTCCGCACACAGAACTAAGTGGTGCGGTCCCCGACGGAGTCGCCGGTGTGTGAGGGTCCGAGGGCAGCAGGCAAGAGAAGCGCTCCGACAGACGTTCCGTCATCGAAGCACCGGGCGGGTTACGACAAGGACGACCCACCATCGACGGGCGGTGACCCCGTCGGCACCACGATCGAGATCGGCGGCGGCGGCGCGTTGCAGTGGGGCAACGGCGAGTACGGCGTGGTGCTGGCCCACGGTGCCGTCTTCGACGCCGCCAGCTGGGAGGATCAGGCCACAGCGATCACCGACCAGGGTGCCACTGTCGTCGCCGTCGAGGACATCGCGCCGGGAGTCGATCGCGGCCGCCGTCGCAAAGCTCCACGACGACGGGCATGCCGACGTCGCACTGGTGGGCGGAAGTGCGGGCGCCGATGCGATCCTGCAACTTGCCTCCCAGCAGCCCGACCTCCCTGATCAGCTGGTACTGCTCTCACCCAACCGGGTCGTCGACGGCCTCGGCGGGGAGCCCAAGCTGTTCATCGCCAGCGAGGACGAGCCCGTCGCCCACGTGTCGCAGCAGCTCGCCGACAGCTCACCAGGCGTCGACAACGAGATGATCCTTCTGCCGGGCTCCGCCCACGCGCAGAACATCTTCGACGGCGAGAGCGGTGACGCGGCACTACAAGCGATCCTCGAGCGGCTGGCCAACTGAGGACCTCGGCCAGGCAACCGCCCCCGCTCGACCTCGATCAGCGTTCGACCGCGCCGGAGAAAGCCGAGTAGACGTGAAACCCAAGACAGTCGTCGTCTCACTTCCCATCGTCGATCTGGACCGATCGCTCCGCTTCTACCGGGACGGGCTCGGGTTGTCCCCGACCGGCCTCGACGAAGCCATCCTTGCGTTCGAGCTGCGCGACTCGGCTGCGTTCGGGCGTGCTCGCCGAGCGGAAACCGGGGCCCGATCACGGCAAACGGCGTGCGGTGACTGCGCCGTGAGGCCTGTGACCGCTCCCCGTTCGTGTATGTGTCTCGATCACCTCGAAGCCGGCCGTGGCCAACTTCTGGCTGAGTTCCGCTACCGGCCAACGATAGGCAGCGGTGACGGCATGGTCGAAAGTCCCTACGGTTGCTCCTTCGAAGAAGCCCACCAACAACCCTCCGCCCGGCCGTATCACGCGTGCGAACTCGGCGAGCGGAGTCTGGATGTCCTGCGGACTGTGGTGAATGAGCGAGTACCAGGAAAGCACACCACCCAGTGATTCCGTCTCGGCGTCCATTGCCTCGAAGCCGCCGACTTCGAACGGGAGGTCTGGATACTGCGTACGGGCTCGTTCGACGAACTCAGGAACCAGATCGATCCCGCTCGCAGCAAGTCCGCACGCCGCCAAGAAGTCTGTCCACTGCCCCGGCCCACAGCCGGCGTCGAGCACGGGACCAGTCAGGGTGGCGGCCCAGCGGCTCACCAGGGCCCGATCCGATGGGTGTGTCGAAGTCACGGAGCCAAAGAGGTCCACGTACTCCTGAGATCTGGCCGAGTATGACTCTCGGACGGTGTCGCCTGGTCGGGCGCTCGTGTTCGCCATGCCGTCAATGATCGTCGATGGCGTGCCCCAGATGCCGAACGCTGCCGGCACGTCCCGACAGCCGGCCCTCGAGCGGAACTCTCTGAGCTGGTGGCACGGGAAACTCTGCTACCCCACGGCCGATGAATTCCGCGTCGCCGCGCAGTCTGTATGTAATGAATGCTCCTTCCGCTCCAGCGGGAGGCTCGAGTTGAGGTGACAAGGAGCGTGCACACCGTGGACCCAGAGAACGTGAGCGCCACGCTGACTGTGGCCGTGCCCGCCGCCACGGTGTTCGCGGTGCTCGCCGACCCGACGACCCATTCTGCGATCGACGGCACCGGCTGGGTGCAGGAAGCCGCCGACCAGGCGCCGCTGACCGAGGTGGGGCAGATCTTCCGGATGGACATGTATCACCCCAACCACCCGAACGGCGACTACCAGGTGGCCAACCAGGTCCAGGTGCTCGATCCGCCGCGCGCCATTGCCTGGCTGACGGGCCAGGAGAAGGACGACGGTCACCTGGAGTTCGGCGGCTGGTTCTGGCGTTACGACCTGGTGCCACGTGGTCCCTCCGAGACTGCGGTCACGCTCACCTACGACTGGTCGGCGGTGCCGCAGTCCATCCGGGAGTACCTTCAGTTCCCGCCGTTCGGTCCTGACCATCTCACCAACTCGCTGCACCACCTGGCCGAGCTTGCCGCACCGACGTCCCGGGCTCGGACCCCGACCGCTAGATATCTGCCGGTCGGCCCGCCGTCGCGGTCCGCCCGAGCACAGAAGGCCGTCGAGTAGTCCTACGGTTGGGCGAGCCGCTCGAGGAGCCATGAATCGATGCCGGTGAGGGCCGTCCTGGCCATTGCCGTGGGGTGGCCGGTGAACCCGTGGGGCGACTCGGGATAGATCCGGAGCTCGACGTCATTGCCGGTGGCGGAGAGCCGACCTGCCATCGCGAGGTTGTCTTCCAACAACACGTCATTGCACCCGACGACCAGCAGCGCCGGGGGAAGGCCGTGGAGGTCGCCGTAGACGGGAGAGATGTCCGGAGTGGTGCGATCTTCCACGTGGCCGACGTAGGCCTGGATGAAATACTCGTCTGCGATCCGACGTCCGGCCGGAGTCTGCGCGCTCAAGTCATAGGTGCCGAATTGGAGTGCGGCGCCGGTGAACCCGCCGACAGTCCCTCTGTCCCTCAGTCGGAGCAGGGTTGCCAGAGCGAGTGTTGCTCCCGCCGACCGCCCCCCGATCGCCAGTCGTGATGATCCGAAGCGGGCATCAGCGTGGCCGACGAGCCAGAGCGCCGCCGCTTCACAGTCATCGGGTGCGGCCGGCCACGGGTGCTCCGGTGCCAGCCGGTAGTCGACGCTGACGACGGCGATGTGGAGATCGTCTGCGAGCTCACGGTTGCGCGCGTCATCTCGCGCTGCGGAGTCCATGTAGAAGCCGCCACCGTGTATGTCCAGATAGACGCCCCGCGCTCGGCCGTCTGTGGGAGTGAAGATCCTCACCGGGACGCGTGCTCCCGCGGCTTCGACCATCTCTTCGATCGCCGGTGGATCGGCGGGAGAAGGACCGGACCGCCTCGCCCGCATGTCCCTCAACTCCTCGAGAGTGCCGGGGCCACGGCCAGCTGGCCGCGAGTTGTAGAAGCTCCGAGCTTCATCGACCTGCTCCGCCGGCACGTCAGCCGACAAATCGTCCAGCGCGAACCGCACGCGTCCTCCTCACACTCGGGGGTCTCATCACGATGCTGTTGCCGCACCGAGCGACGCGGACACATCATGCCCTACGTGCTCGCAACAGGTCGCCGGTCAGCGATCGCCAATCGGGTACGCCGATAGACGTTCGGCTTGCGGAAAGGCTGCACTGCCACGGCCGGAGTCTGGTGTCCGTATCCGTCTGTCGTTGTTGATCGTCGACGTCGGCTGCGAATCGATCACTCGATACCTTGGCAGTCCGGTGGATCGAGAAGTCGAAGGATCCGGTGAGGCGCGCTCATACCGAACAATCTGAGTGTCGGCCGTCGTCGGTTGAATTGTCTACTTCCCGACGGTTTTCACTGTTCGCGACCCGGCCAAGATGCTATCGGTGCGGATGACTGCAAGAGTTCGGCGCGGGTGCCGGGCATGCCGCTCTCACCCCGTTCGGAGGATTTGACTGCCAGAACCTGGTTGATCCCGAGCCGATTCGCCGCAAAAGCCAACGCCGCGCCGGCCATGTACAGCCGCCATACCCGTGCCCGCCCGGCGCTGCTGTGGGACACCGCTTCGTCCCAGTTCGCCTCCAGGTTCCCCACCCAGGCCCGCAGGGTCAGCGCGTAGTGCTCGCGCAGGGACTCGACGTCGCGCACCTCGAACCCGGCCCCTTCGAGCGCCTCGATCATCGGTGCGATCGGTTCGATTTCTCCGTCGGGGAACACATAGCGATCGATGAAGGACGTTTTGGAGAACTTGGCAGCGGGTTTGCCTGGTCGTCGCGAGATCGCGTGGTTGAGCAACCGCCCCCGCGGGCGCAGCAGCGCGAACAGGTCCGCGGCGTAGGTCGCCAGCATCGCGGCACCGACGTGCTCGGCCATGCCGATGCTCGAGATCGCGTCGTAGGGACCGTCTGTGACGTCGCGGTAGTCCTGGACTCGGATCTGCACCAAGTCCCCCACACCCGCGTCGACCATCCGTTTGCCGGCGTACTCCGCCTGCTCGTGGGACAGGGTGACACCGACGACGTGCACGCCGTAGTTGCGCGCCGCGTGCAGCGCGAAGGTCCCCCACCCGCAGCCGACGTCGAGGACCCGCATCCCCGCGGTCAGGCCGAGTTTGCGGGCCACCAGATCACATTTGGCGTACTGGGCCGCGTCCAGATCAGCGCTCGGCTCCGCCCAATATGCGCACGAGTAGGTCATCGACTCACCGAGCACCAGTCGATAGAAGCCGTTACCGACGTCGTAGTGGTGGCTGATCGCGGCGGCGTCACGATCCTTGTCGTGCCGGTGCCCGCGCGCCGGTTTCATCTCCTCCGCCGGCGGCTTCGGTGGCAGGCCGATGATCCCCAGACGCAGCGCCGCTGTCGCCAGTGCCTTCTTCGTTTGCTTGTCGATCCGCACACCGGGACCCCTGCTCGGGTCCGACACCTGCTCCAATACGTCCAGCCCGGCCAGCAGGTCTCCCTCGATGTCGATGTCGCCGGACACGTAGGCCCGAGCGAAACCGAGATCGTTGGGCGCCCACAGCAACCGCCGCAGACCACGCCGATTGACGATGTGCACCTGCCACGGCGCGTCCGAAGGCCCACTGCGACTACCGTCCCAACACCTGATCCCCACCGGGACCTGCGCACCCACCACCGCACGAACCAGCGGCGCCACCGTGTCAGCGACCGTCATACACACCTCCGTCGAAGTTCGGGGTCCGACCAGCGCACAGGACTGTCGACCCGCACCAACGTCCCGCAAACCCACCTCGTCGACCATATCGATGAAACCCCCGTTGCCGCACACCTTCACACCGATTCCCGCTCGGCATAACCCTGCCTCTGAACGCCGCTCGGCTTCACGCGCCGACCGCGATGACGCACAGCCAACTCGGAGCGAACGGATCAGGCGCCCTCGGCTCCGGCGGTACGATGGCGTCGACGAGTCCGTCCGAGAGCCAGGGGTGCCCATGTCGGATCTGGATCAGGCGTTTACCGATGCACAGGAGAACGTCAAGAAGCTCACCTCGCGGCCTGCCAACGATGAGCTACTGCGGCTGTACGCGCTGTTCAAGCAGGGGTCGAAGGGTGATGTCGAGGGCAAGCGGCCCGGTCGGTTGGACATGGTCAACCGCGCCAAGTACGACGCCTGGGCCAAGTTGGCGGGTACGAGCAGCGCCGACGCCAAGCAGGGCTACGTCGACCTGGTAGCCAGGCTCACGCAGGGCTGAGTTCGGAAGTTCCGGTCCCGTGCTGCCCGATCGACCCATACGAGAGCCGAATTCTTGTCGCCGCAAGCCGACGTGCGCCCGCACGCGCAGGGCGTGCCCGGTGCGCAGGACGTCGTCGGCAGGCTGTGCAGCGCGCGCATCGAGACGGGCGTGTCAAGGCGGGACCTCGAGGCACAGAGGGCGAAGACGGGTCGGCGGTCCAGGACAGACCGACCGTCATCGGCGGAGGGTTTCCGAGGGCGACTCGCCGAACTTTTCGCGGTACTGCACCGAGAATCGTCCGAGATGGAGGAATCCACACCTGGTAGCCGCATCGGACACCGTCGTCGTCGACGGATCGGCGCCGAGGAGCCACGTGCGGACCGCCTTCATTCGGACCTCGCGCAGGTATCCCATCGGGGTGGTGCCGAAATACTTCTTGAAACCGTCTTGAAGTGCCCGCACGCTGATTCCCGTGGCAGATGCGACATCCTCGACGGTGAGCAGTTCGTCAGCGTGGTGCTCGAGGATTTCGACTGCGCGGCGAATAGTTCGAGGCGCCACCGGCACTGGCCGCTGCAACACTTCGGTGTAGTTATGGGGTTGGGCCACGATGAGCTGACTCAGCAGCAGTCGTTCGAACTCTTTCATGACGATCGGCTCGGTAGGGAGAGATCCACCGTTCTCCATCTCGGCACGCAAGAGCGTGAGCATGCCGCGCCACGATCGGATACCCGGTCGGTCCAGTTCCATGTGGGGGTCGAACCGCAGGGGCTCGCGGAGCGGCGCCCCGAGTGCCTCTTGCAACTGCCTCTCCATGCTCTGGCGATCGAGGCGAACGATCAGCTGCCGGTTCCCTCGGTGCCATTGCATGGTCACCGACCCGCCCGGTTGCAGGATCGATGCGACGGCGGGCGTCGACTCGAACGTTTCTGAACCCCAAGTTATTTCCGCCACTCCGGAGAGGGGAATCTGAATGAGATAGAAATCGTCGAGATCACTCGGGCGAATGCACATCCCGGTGCCGTAATCCAGGTAGTGCAGACCGACAGTTCCGGCGGTGGCCGAGTGAAACCTGACGGGCGAGGCGCCACCGGTGCCGATGGGTTCGAGCGTGTGCGGGCAGAAGGCGGAACCCACCGCCGACCTGACCTCGTCCAGATCGATTGTGTGAACCTGTTCGAACCGGGCAATGGGCAACGCAGTCGCCCCGTCCGCAGTTGATCTCGGGTCCATCGCCATCCTAGCCTTCCAGCGCGTTCGAAATAGCGACATCAGAACGATCGTCACAATCTCTACGTACGCCATCGTACCTGCCTGGGTTTTCTCAGGAAGCGCGATTTCCCCAGCTGCACTACCCCGACGACAGCCGATTCGGCTCACGGCAAGGCAGGGAGGGAAGCATGTGGTATCGGGGCACCTACCCAGTGCGGCACCCGTCGCCATCACGTGATTTCTTGGGTTAACCCTGGGAACCACTGCCTCCGCAGATCCGAGCTGTGCGGGCGGGTGCCGCCGGGTGTCTATCTCGCCGGGATCTCGTCCTCACGCCAGGGGCCGATCAGTGCGCCTTCCGGCTCCGGCGGTGGTCCTCCCGCCCCGTTGAAGGTGATGGGCTGCAATGGGGCGGTGTTGACGTTGAGAGAGAAGATGTCGAAGCGATTGTAGTGACCGATGATGTCGTGCATCTGCTTCGGCGCGATGCATCGTGCCAAGTCGATCTCGCCGTAGACGATCCCTTCCTTGTCCACTAGAGGTTCGGACACCGGGCGCCCGTCGGGTCCGAAAATCCCTGACAGGGCGCTGCGCTCGCGCCGTAGCATCTGCGCCGCTTCCTCGTCGTCCCCGGCGACGATGTCGATAATTTCCTCGGACACAGTCGAGCACGAGACGACGGAGAACAATTTGCCTTCGAAAGCGTGCGCCGCTGTCCGAATGGCGATGGCGTCGGCCATGTCGTAGTCCTTCGGCGCCACCGGGAGGGAGATGTAGTTGGCGACGTGCACGAGCTCTCCCTGCGCCAGCAGCGCGAAGCGGGCGAGGGTGTTCGTGTTCTCCCCACACGCGAGGACGCCGAGCGGACCGACTTCGGTGTGATGCACCCGGAGCGTCGACCCGTCGCCGTTGGTCCAGGTCAGCTTCTCAGCCCAGGTCGGTACCAGTTTCCGGTGAACAGCGATCAGGGAGCCGTCCGGCCCGATCGTGAGGACACTGTTGTACAGCACTCCCAGGCTGTGTCGGCCGCGTTCGTTGACACCGATCACAACCGTGGTCTTGGTGGCTGCCGCAGCGGCACGAAGGGTGTCCAGATGTGGACCGGGAATGTCGATGGCGGCCCGATACAGCCGTTCGAACCACTCCCCTCCCTTGACCGGGTTCATCGTCCAGTTCCAGTACGGGTACCCGGGGACGAACACCTCGGGAAAGGCGATCAGCGTGGCGCCGGCCGCGGCGGCCTCGTGGATGAGCCCGACCGCTTTCTCTACGGTGGCGTCGGGGTCGAGATACACCGGGGAGGCCTGCACGGCGGCCGCGGTGAAACGCGGGAAGGTGTCCATCAGCGTGCCGCCTCGGTGACGGCGCTTGCGCCTGGGCGCCAGCGTTGGTGGATGTCGTGTTCCGTCTCCCCGAACAAGGCCAACTGGGGCCGCGCCCGTCCGGCTGTGGGCGGCTTCGCCGATCCGGCAGCGTAGAGAGTCGGCCATTGTCCACCAGCTCCGCGGTATCCGATCTCAGCGGCGGCGTGCAGGGTCCAGGCGGGGTTGTGCAGGTGCGCGCGGCCGATCGCGATGAGGTCGGCACGCCCTGCAAGCAGGATCGAGTTGGCGTCGTCGTCGGAGGAAATGGCGCCGACGGCGATGGTGGTGATGCCCACGTCAGCGCGGATGCGCTCGGCGAAGGGGGTCTGGTAACCGCGCCCGTACTCGGGGCGCTCGTCGGCCACGACCTCACCGCTGGAGACGTCGATGGCGTCGACTCCGTGTTCGGCGAAGGCCCGCGCGATGGCGACGGCGTCGTCGATGGTGGTGCCGCCCGGGTGCCAGTCGACCGCCGAAATCCGCACGAGGAGCGCCTTGCCTTTCGGCCAGGCCACCCGGACCGCGTCTATGACCTGCAGCGGGAATCGGAGACGGTTACGCAAGCTTCCACCGAAGTCGTCGGTGCGCTGGTTCGTCAGCGGCGAGAGGAAGGTCGAGAGCAAGAATCCGTGCCCGGCCTGGATTTCGAGGACATCGAATCCGGCGGTGTCGGCGGCCCGGGCGGCCCGGGCGAAGTCCTCGGCGATGCCCTCCAGCTCGGAAGCGTCGAGTTCGCGGGGCGCGGGGAGGTCACCGAAAGCGATCGGGGACGGGCCGACGGTCTCCCAGCCCTTGTCACCGAGGGAGGTACCGACGGTTCCGGCGGTGGGAACGGTGGTCGCACCCTTGCGTCCGGAATGGTTGAGCTGGACACCGATGGCCGCGGTGGTGTTGTTGTGGACCAGATTGGCGATCCGGCGGTAGGCGAAGATTTGTTCGGGGGCGTACAGGCCGGCGCACGCGGGTGTGACCCGTCCGGCAGCGCTGACGGCGGTCATGCCGGTCATCACCAGGCCGGCGCCGCCGAGTGCCGCGCCGGCCAGGCGTGCGAGTTCCGCGTCGCCGACTATCCCGTCCGTGGCGGAGTAGGTGGCCACGGGTGCGGCGACGATGCGGTTCTTCAGCCGCGTGTTCGCGATCCGATAGGGCTCGAACATCGGACGGGGCGGCTGTTCGGTGGAGTCCGCCGGCTGGGCACGGTGGTACCAGTCGTTGAGGGTGTCGATGTATTCCGGATCGCGGTCGCGCAGGTTGTTGTAGGTGACGCGGCGGCTGCGGGTGAGCAGGTTGAAGCCGAACTGTGGCGGTTCCTGCCCGACGGAGTGCTCGATCGACTCGAACCACTCCAGGCTCGCCTGCGCCGCACGTTGCGTGGATTCGACGACGGGTCGCCGTTCCTGCTCGTAGCGGAGCAGGGCCTGCGCGACGTCCCGGTCGTCGACTGTCAGGCTCGCTGCGAGAGCGAGGGAGTCCTCCATGGCGAGCTTGGTTCCCGAGCCGATGGAGAAGTGCGCGGTGTGCGCGGCATCGCCGAGGAGGACGATGTTGCCGTCGCGCCACGACGTGTTGCGGACCGTCGAGAACTGGATCCAACGGGAATTGTTGGTCAGTAGCTGGTGCCCCTCGAGATGCTCGCCGAGCAGACCGGCGCACAACTCGACGCTTTTCGTATCGCTCTGCCCGACGGTCAGCTCCTCGGCGGCGAAGGTGTCAAATCCCGCGTTACACCAAGTCTTCTCGCTCATCTCGACGATGAAGGTGCTGCGTTCACTGCTGAACGGATAGGCATGCACCTGGATCGGCCCGAATGCTGTCTCCGCGACGATAAAGGTGAACGCGTCGAAGATCTTGTCGGTCGCCAGCCACATGTAGCGGCAGTTCCGCACGTCGAGGTCGGGCCCGTACGCTTCGGGACGCGCCTTGCGGGTGACCGAATTGACTCCGTCGGCGGCCACCACCAGGTCGTGCGTGCGGGCGAGCTCTTCTGCCGCGGGGGCGATGGTTTCGTATCGCACGTCGACACCGAGTTGTGCGCACCGCGTCTGCAGGATGTTGAGCAGGGTCCGTCGCTCGATAGCCGCGAACCCGTGTCCTCCCGAGGTCAGCACCTGACCCCGGTAGTGGATGTCGATATCGGACCACCGGGCGAACTGCGCTTCCATCTCCGCGAAGATCGCCGGATCCGCCGCAGTGATTCCGTCGAGGGTCTCATCCGAGAACACGACTCCGAAGCCGAAGGTCATGTCGGCGGCGTTTCGCTCGAATACCGTGACCTCCCGTCGCGGGTCCAGTTGCTTGGCCAACGCGGCGAAATACAGGCCGCCCGGTCCGCCACCGATCACCGCGATCTTCAACGACGGCAGGCCGGCGTCGACTCGTGCAGAACGCGCTGTTGCTTCTTGACTGGTCACTTGGTCACCACTGCTTCCTGGGCACGAATCGTGCCGAATGCGTCGATTACGGGTTGCGGCCAGGGCGTCGACGTCGGCGACTGCGGGATGGCGTGGGCGACGATGAGGGTTCCGTCCGCCGCCACGCCCTCCTTGCCGCGCACCTCGAAGGCGTACTGGAGTGAGGTGTTACCCAGGCGAACAACCTCGAGGGTCACGGTCACCGTTTCGCCGAACCACAGCCGCGATCGGTAGTTGATCTCGTGGCGGACACGGGGAGTCTCCCCGAACAGCCACGCCAGATCGTGCTCGCGAAGCAGCGCCGCCTCAGCGGCTTCCACGAATCGCACGATGCACGAATGATGTTGGTGGCCAGCAGCATCGGTGTCGTACCACTCCACCGTCCGCTCGATCGTCACTTTCGCCATCTGTCACTGACCACCTTTCATCAAAGCCGATGACCGAACTTTATAGCGCTCTTGTGACGATCGTCAAGGCAGGTGTATATTCGATTTTGCGGCAGGCGGTGACGGCTTACGCAGTTCGATCGAAATCCACGCAGGTGAGGTCGGCCGCACGCGCCCAATGCCATACACATGCGTCGCCGACGAAAGGGAGGAACACACATGTCACTCAGTGACGACGTTCTCGGTCGGGCTCGGGTCAAGGACACCGAAGCCTTGGAAGCGTTCTATGACGAACTCGGCAAGCGCGACACTGTGGCGCTATGGACCGTGGCCAACAAGATCGAACCGTGGTTCCCTCAGCCGGCGTCCGTGCCCATTCTCTGGCGCTATGAGGACATCCGCCCATTCGTCATCGACTCGCTCGACCTGGTCAAACCGGAAGACGCCGGTCGACGGGTGGTGGCCCTGGTCAATCCCGAGCGCAAGGACGTCACCGCGGCCGTCGGCCTGCTGTACACCGGCCTGCAGGGAATGGGCCCCGGAGAGTCGATGACCGCACATCGCCACATGGCGGCCGCACTGCGCTTCGTCGTCGAAGGACAGGGCGCCTGGACGGTGGTGGACGGACAGAAACTGAAGGTCGGCCCCCGCGACTTCGCCATCACACCCAGTTTCACCTGGCACGAGCACGGCAACGAGGACTCGGACGAGCCGGTCATCTGGCAGGACGGACTCGACATCCCCCTGGTCAATGCCCTCGACGCCGGGTTCTACGAGGTCCACCCGAACCATTACCAAGAGCGGGGCGCGGTGGTCAACTCCTCGCTGCTCACCTATGGCGCGGGCCAACTTCGTCCCGTGGGCTTCGAGGACGGTTGGACCAAGCCCTACTCGCCGCTATTCGCCTACCCCTGGGAACCCACCTACGCCGCCTTGCAGAACGCCGCGAAAGCGTCGGAGGGATCGCCCTACGACGGAATCCTGCTCGAATACTCGAACCCGCGGACCGGCGGGTCGGTGATGCCGACGCTGAGCGCTCACATCCAGTTGCTCCGGGCCGACCAGCACACCCGCGCCCACCGGCACACCGGATCGGTCGTCTACAACGTGGCCAAGGGCGAAGGCTACTCGGTCATCGCGGGCCGACGATTCGACTGGAAGCAGGGCGACATCTTCGTCGTGCCCTCCTGGGCGTGGCACGAGCATGCCAACCTCAGCACCAGCGATGACGCGGTCCTGTTCTCCTTCAACGACTTCCCTGTCATGCGCTCGTTGTCCTTCTGGCGCGAGGAGGCGTACCTGGAGAACGACGGTCACCAGCCGATTCAGTAACTCGCCTCGCACACCACTATCACCAACCCTCAGAACAAGGACCGTTCATGATTCTTCTGACCTTCTCCACTCGTGACAACACCCCCCGGCTCGGCGTCCAGCGCGACGACACGGTCATCGACGTCACCGCACTGGCACGGAGCACCGGCGCCGAAGTGCCGGCCGATCTGTCGACTCTGATCAACCAGGGCAGTGCGGGTCTCGCCGCGCTGACCGCGCTGGTGGCCAGTGACCAGGCCCCGCAGTTCAGCCTCCCGATCGCCGATGTCACCGTGCACGCCCCGCTGCGCCCGGGCAAGATCATCGGTGTCGGCCTCAATTACACCGAACACGTCGCCGAGTCGGCTCGGACCCTCGACACCGACAAGGATCTGCCCCAGCGCCCGGTGTTGTTCAGCAAGCCCGGCACCGCCGTCGTCGGCCCCGGCGAGCCGATCCGCCACAACGCGAACCTGACCAACCAGCTCGACTGGGAATGCGAGGTGGCCGTGGTCATTGGTCGCACCGCGAAGAACGTGTCGGCAGCCGACGCCCTCGACTACGTCTTCGGTTACAGCATCATCAACGACATCAGCGCCCGGGACCAGCGCCGCGGCGGCCAGTGGTTCTTCTCCAAGGGCCAGGACTCCTACGCGCCCTTCGGGCCGGTCATCCGCACCGCGGACGATCTCACCGACCCGCACGGCCTGGACCTGTCTCTGCGCGTGAACGGCGAAGTCAAGCAGAAGTCGAACAGCCGCTACATGCTGTTCAAGATCCCCGAGCTGATCGAGGACATCACCTCCGGAATGACCCTCGAGCCCGGAGACGTGATCGCTACCGGCTCCCCCGCCGGCGTCGGCGCCAGCTTCGTGCCCCAGCAGTTCCTCACCCCGGGTGACGTGGTCGAGTGCACCGTCGAATCGATCGGGACGTTGAGCAACCCGGTTATCGATGCTCGCTGACACCTGTCCGATCAGAAAGGAAGCCCGATGAGCACCCTCTCCTACCGCATCGGCCAGATCGTGCCGAGTTCCAATGTGACGATGGAAACGGAAATCCCCGCCCTCTTCCGCGCACGGGAAACGGTCGCCCCCGAGCGATTCACCTTCCACTCCAGCCGCATGCGGATGAAGGAGGTGACCAAGGAAGAGCTCGAGGCGATGGACGCCGACTCGACCCGATGCGCCGCCGAACTCTCCGATGCGAGAGTCGATGTCCTCGGCTACGCCTGCTTGGTGGCCATCATGAGCATGGGCAAGGGGTACCACTGCGTCTCCGAACAGAAGCTGGCTCAGATCACCCTCGATAACGGCGCCCCGGCACCCGTGGTTACCAGCGCCGGCGCACTGGTGACGGCCCTCGAGGTCCTGGAAGCGAAGAAGATCGCCCTGGTGGCGCCCTACATGAAGCCGCTCACCAAGCTCGTGGTCGAGTACATCAAGGACCAGGGCATCGACGTGGGCGACTATCGGGCACTGGAAATTCCGAACAATCTCGACGTGGCCGCCCACGATCCGCGCAATCTCGTGGGTATCGCCAAGCAACTCGACTACCAGGACGCCGACGTCATCGTGCTCTCGGCCTGTGTCCAGATGCCGTCACTGCAATCGATCGAGATCGTCGAGAACGAACTCGGCAAGCCGGTGATCTCTGCCGCAGTCTCCACCGCGCATCAACTGATGCGGGCGCTGGATCTGCCCGCGATCGCTCCCGGCGCCGGGTCGCTGCTGTCCGGAAAATACGCCCACGCTCCCTACACCCCGAGCCTGCCGATCGCCGCGACGTGATCCTTCCGGCCTTGGGCGCTATGTGACCGTGTGGGCCTCGACGCAATCCGCCGGGGCCCACACGGAGCCGTGGACCGCTCATTCAGTCGCATGCCGGCCCACACCGATCAAAACGGGGTGCCACCGCCGCCACGCTGGTGTGATACTGGGGCAGAGGTGAAGATATGTGCGAGCCCACGAGATCGCCGTCCGCTACGTATCGGCAATTGGACGGCCCGCCGATGGTCGGCGCAGCTGGAGCCAGAGCGCCCGGATCGACGTCACTGAAGGTGCGAACTGGTGGATGACCTCGACCCCTTCGCAACGCAAGCCGACGTCCACCCCGCGATCGCCGGCGAGTTGATTCTCGACGGCTTCGACGACCCCGTCGAGATCGGGCGCGGCGGATTCGGAGTCGTCTACCGGTGCATGGAAACTGCGCTCGATCGGACGGTCGCCATCAAGGTGCTCTCCTCCGGTGTGGATGAAGAAGACCGGAATCGCTTCCTCCGCGAGCAACAGGCCATGGGCCGGCTCTCCGGACATCCGAACATCGTGACCATCTACCACGCCAGTACCACGCCCCAAGGGCGGCCGTACATCGTGATGGAGTACCACCGCCACGGCTCTCTGGAAGCGATCATCCGCCGCGACGGACCGCTCGGCTGGGAGAAGGCGCTCGGTTTCGGCATCAAAATCGCCCTGGCCTTGGGCAGAGCGCACCAGGCCGGGATCCTTCATCGAGATGTCAAACCCTCCAACATCTTGCTCACCGACTACGGCGAACCCCAGCTCACAGACTTCGGCATCGCCCGCATCCACGGTGGTTTCCAGACCGGGACCGGCGTGGTGTTGGGTTCGCCTGCCTTCACCGCACCGGAAGTACTCACCGGACGAGCACCGACCGTGCAGTCCGATCTCTACAGCTTGGCCGCGACTCTCTTCTGCCTCATCACCGGCCACGCCGCCTTCCAGCGCCGAGACGGCGAACAACTGGTCGCGCAATTTCTTCGAATAACGTCCGAACCGGTGCCCGATCTCCGCCGGACCGGCATCCCCGCGCAGGTGTGCAGCGTCATCGAGCGCGCGATGTCGGAGGAGGTCGCGCGCCGCCAGGAGTCCGCAGAGGCATTCGAACAGGACCTCCGCACAGCCCTACGACGCACCAGCGCCGGATCCCCGGATCTGGTCCCGCCAGACGCGGAGATCACGCAACGCGGGCACCCAGACCTGACGCGTAGTTCGGAAGAACACGCCGGGCCGCCCTCGGTGACGCCGCCACGCTTCTCGACGAAGTACCGGCCACGTACCCAGCCCCGTGCCCCAGTGCAGCGGCGCCGCCTGATCGAGGCCCTGCACGCCGGCGGGGATCGGCGGCTCGCGCTGATTCATGCACCGGCAGGATTCGGCAAGAGCACCCTCGCCGCCCAGTGGCGCGACTTGTTGACCAACTCGGGAACGCCCGTCGCCTGGCTCAGTGTCGACAACGACGACAACAATGTCGCCTGGTTCCTGGCGCACCTCCTCGAAGCGATTACGCGGGTACGACCGTCACTTGCACGCGACCTGCCACAGGTGCTGCAAGAGCAGGGTGAGCAAGCCGCACGGTACGTCCTTTCCACACTGGTCGATGAGATTCATGACACGGGCGAGGTGATCACGGTCGTCATCGACGACTGGCACCGAGTTTCCGATACGGCGACGATCTCCGCGATGGCGGCGCTGCTCGACAGCGACTGTCACCACCTGCGATTTACCGTGACCAGCAGAACCCAGGCCGGGCTTCCGCTCAGCCGGTTGCGGGTACGCGACGAGTTGGTCGAAATCGATTCCACTGCGCTACGTTTCGACCTGCCGGAGGCGGAATCGTTCCTGGCCGACCAAGGGGGGCTCGCCCTCACCGCCGCCGACATAGCCGATCTTCGCGAATCCACGGACGGATGGGTGGCGGCCCTGCAACTGGTCTCGCTCTCGCTACGGGGACACACCGATCCGACCACGCTGATCGGTCAACTCTCCGGCCGCCACCACGCGATCGGCGAGTATCTCGCCGAGAATGTCCTGACATCGCTCGAACCCGATCTTCTCAACTTTCTGCTCGCGACGTCGGCGACTGAACGCATCAGTGGTGGACTCGCGTCGGCGCTGACCGGTAGCAGTCACGGTCAGGCTCGGCTCGAGGAGATCGAGAACCGGGACCTGTTCCTGCGACGACTCGACGAGGACGGTGAGTGGTTCCGTTATCACCACTTGTTCGCAGAGTTCTTGCGGCGCCGGCTCGAACGGGACCAACCGGACATGGTCGGCGAACTTCATCACCGTGCGTCCCACTGGTTCGGTGAGCACCACCTGCTCAGTGAGGCCGTCGATCACGCCTTGGCATCGGGTGATCCCGACCTGGCGGTGACGTGGGTCGAACGCGAGGGAATGCGATTGGTCGAACAGTCCCAGATGGCGACGCTGATCGGACTGATCGACAAGCTCCCATCCCGACAGGTGATCGCACACCCGGTGTTACAGATCGCATTGGCCTGGTCGCATGTACTGCTGCATCACCCGGCGCCCTCGGCGCTTCGGGCACTGGACCGCGCGGAATCATCGCTGACCCAGCGCACTCGCGCAGACGAGGACACGACGGCCCTGTTGATCGAGGCTTCGTTGGTCAGGGGCGTTGTCGAACTCTTCGCCGATCGTTCCGACACGCTCAGCGAGCGGATCTCGGACTGCCTCGAACGGCCCGAGGCTGTGCGGCCGTTCGTCGTGTCGGGGGCGGCGAATGTCGCGTCCTTCGAGGCGATCTACCGGTTCGACTTCGCCGCGGCCCGCCGATGGCAGGAATGGGCGACCCCCTACAACCAGCAGACATCGGGACCGTTCAGCGTTCTATACGGATACTGCTTCGCCGGGATCGCCGCACACGAACAGCTTGACATCACCGCGGCCGAGAGATACTTCCGGATGGCGCTACGGCTGGCGAAACAATCCGGCGGCGGGCAATCGTATGCATCCCGCGTGGCCGGCGCGATCTTGGGAGACTTGCTGTACGAGCAGGGTCATGTGCCCGACGCCGAAGAACTTCTCGACGCCAGTCATAGCCTTCGGTCCGAGGGCGGCATCGTCGATTTCATGCTCGCGACCTACGGCACCGGATCTCGTATCAAGACTCTGCGCGGAGATCTCGGTGCCGCGTGCCGACTCCTCGACGAAGGGGCTGAGATCGCCGACATGCTGACGCTGCCGCGGCTGGCCGCCCGAATTCGGAACGAGAGGATACGGTTGGCGCTCGCCATTCCTGCGGTTCTCGATGAGCATCCGCGGTGGGCACAGACAGTCCCCAGGGACAGCGCCGGCCCGGCGTCCCGCACGAGCGGGATCGACCTGATCACGTGGGAGCTGCACGAAGACTCCGACATTCGGCTCCTGCTCCACGCCGCCTCGCCGACGGATCGGGAATCGTCGGCGGCCGCGTGTCGTCGATCGCAGGCGCTGGTGGAGCGAATCTCCCGGCAGGCGCGATCGAAAGCGCTGCTCCGGGCGAGGCTTCTGCACACCACGTGTCTGTTCGCAGCTGGCCGTACGTCGGAGGCGAAAGAGTGTGTGGTACCGGCTTTGGCGCTCTGCGCCGACCGCGGACTCCCGCGCGTCGTGCTCGACGCAGGGTCGGCGGTGGCCGAGGTGGTCGCCTCGCTCGAGACCGATCTGCGGCTCGGCAGATGGCAACGAGGATGGGAACGCGTCCCGAGTTCATTTCTCACGCAAGTGGTGGACGACTCCGGGGCCAGCGACGCTGGTGATCGGCCGGTGTCCACGACGTAGGCCGCGGCACGGGGCCGCATCGGTTCGCCGTGGTTGGGGGTGACCGCACCACAGGACGTCAGATGCAAGCAGGCTGCAACCGGCCTACGGTCGCGCCCACGCTCGGCGGGCGCCGTACGCCGGCTGCATCGACCTACTGCGCGAACCTACCGTCGGCAGGTCGCTAATCGATCGGCCTGCCCTCGCTGCTCGCCCAGCTGGGCATGAGTTCGTTCGAGGGAAGCGCCTTGTCGAGAAGTTTTCTGCCCTGCGCGATGCCGGCAACGGGGAGCCCGTCCGGATCGAGCAAGCCGATCTGCACCAGCACTCCGGCCTGATCCCAGTAGATGTGCTCGTTGTACAGCTTGTCGCCGCGCAGGGTGACGACAGCGACCAGCGGGATTTCGACGTATCGTCCGGTCGGCGCGACACCGGGAAGCATCCAGTCGATCTCGCGGTCGTGTGTGAAGCAGAACAGCTGCTCGTCGACGATCCGATCGGCTCCGACGGTACGAGAAATCGGGATCGTCTTGGTGTCGGCCGGATTGTTGTGCACGAAATGGTGGGCGTAGAACCGTGAGAGGTCCTTCTGACCGACGCCACCTGTCAGCGTCGGGATGTGGTTGACGTAGGGTTCGTCGACCATGGTCGCCATGGTGGCGGGGACGTCACGGGCCTCGAACTCGTAATAGATGTGCCGGTCCCAGAGTGCGGACAGATCGTATCGGGGTCCGATGGTGGCGTGCAGAACCTCGAGGGTGCGCGAGTAGGCGAGCCCCGCGGAGAGGGGTTCGAAGACATCGCGGCCGTGGGTGGCGAATGCATGATCGACGCCGGGGTAGTCGTAGATGCGCACCTGGTCGTTGTCGTCGAACGCCTTGCGGATGGAGTTTCGGGCATCCTCGGGGCAGTACGAGTCGAGTTCAGCGAGGTGGAAGACCACGGGAACTGTCAGCTCAGTCGCCGCATCGAGGTGATCGTGGACACCGACACCGTAGTAGCTGATGGCGCAGTCGACGTCGAACCGGACCGCGGACAGGTAGGCGAGCAGTCCGCCGAGGCAGTATCCGATGAGTCCGACGCCGCCGACGTGATTGGTCAGGCCACGAAGGGCTGTGACGGTGTCGCCGATGTCCGTGACGGCCAGGTCCTCGTCGAGTTCGTCCCGCAGCTCGAGCCCGCGCGTGAATCCGGCCTGGTCGTAACCGAGTTCCTGCCGAGCACCCGAGCGCCAGAACAGGTCGGGGACCAGTACCACGTAGCCTTCCTCGGCATAACGGTCGGCCATGTCCCGCATGTAGTCGTTGATTCCGAAAATTTCTTGCAGGAGAACCAGTCCCGGGCCAGAGCCCTGGGCCGGTTCGGCAAGATACGCGGCGAACGACTCACCGGAGCTCTTGCTGATATCGATGTACTTACCCATTGATTCGTGTCGCTTTCGGTGGAGAAACTGCGGAACGGCTGCGTTCAGAAGTCGGGATGCTTGGTCACCAGGCGGTAGGACCCCGAGTGGAAGACCAGTGGCTCGCCGGGGTCGGCATCGTATTGTTCGATCTCGCCGAGGAAGATGATGTGGTCGCCGGCCTTTACTCGTTGGACTGTGCGGCACTGGAAATGCGCGATGGCGTCATCGATCAGCGGAACGCCGGCGATTCCTTCGGTGGTCGCCACACCCGCGAACTTGTCCTCGGCCGGCGTCGAGAATTGCCGGGACAGGTCGTGTTGGTTGGCCGCCAGGACGTTGACGGCGAAATGGGTCGCCGCCGTGAGGTCGGGGAGGCTCGGCGCCTTACTCGCCGGGCACCACGACACGAGCGGCGGATCCATGGACACCGAGGTGAACGAGTTCGCTGTGACACCGATCTTCCGACCATCTGGGGCCCGCGCGGTGATCACGGTGACCCCCGTAGCGTATTGGCCGAGGGCACGCCGTAGATCACGGGGATCGAACTGGGCCTGCTCGGCGGCCCGGGCGGTCTCGATCACACGCTGCGATTCGGCGTCGTCGAACCACCAATTGTGCACGGTGCGTGGATCATCGAACCCGGTTGCGATAGCCGACGCCAGGGTCGGCGAGTCCTGCGCCGCCGCGAACAAGCCGAGGACCGGATCGGATGGTCCACGGAGCAGGTCGTTGGTCCACGACACGGCCCACTGAGCCCATCCGCGCCAGAACTTGTCGAAGGTGCGTTGCATCCATTGCGCGTCGAATGGCCGGTCATCCCGATCCACGATCGCATCGAGGTACACGGCGACGGCTTGGGCAGCATTGTTGCTGCCCTGACCGGTAAGCGGATCGTTGAGGACCACCGCGTCCGCCATGCCCAACACGACGCTGCCCGATGCGAGTTCGGCCACCGGGCGGCGGACCGTCGGCGTCAGGCGGCCGCGCAGTACCCCGGCTTCGTCGGTCAGAGAGATGTCACCAGTCCTGGCGAACTCTGCCGGGAAGTGCTCGGCCAGCACTTCCTTGGCGCGCTCGAGATGTTCTCGCGGGGTGTGGACATCGTCCCAACAATCCATCGGTCCACCGGGGACGCCTTCGAACACCATCACATGACAGGGCCCGGTGGTGGTCAGCGCCGGCAGGACGAAGTACTCGCCGACCCCGGGGACGATGTTCAGTGAGAGGTCCGCGCCGTCGGGGTGCGGCGCGAGACCGTTCACGTAGGCCAAGGCCAGGGCCCGCTGCGGTCGGTTGTAGGGCGATTTCACCGGATCCGGAGGGAAGAGTCGACCGAGGTCGCCCTTGCCGCTGGAGATGATGACGAGGTCGTGGCTCTGGGCGAGGTTTTCGATGTCCATGGGGCTCGCCGCCTTGATGATCAGATTGCCACCGAGTTCTGTGAACTCGTCGACCCAGTCCGCGCATTTGACTCGCTGATCGACCGATTGCGCGAAGCCGATCAAGGGGGTTGTCACGGCGATCTCGTTGCTGCTGTGCGTTTTCGCCACAGTCAACGCCATCGTGTCGATGCGCGGGCACCGCTCCTCCCAGCGGTCGAGCCCGAGATCCCGCTCGATCTGCAGTGCCGAGTCGAACATGCACTGGCTGGACATGACGGGACCGACCCGGACCTCGTCGGGCGTTCGGTCGGTCACCAGGGTGACCTCGAAGTCACGTTTGAGTAGGGCGAGGGCTAGCAGTGCCCCCGATGGTCCGGCTCCGACGATAGCGATGCTGCGCATGACTGACGGCTCCAATCGATGATTCGGGCGACGGTTAGTTCGCGACGTCGGTGAGGTACTGTTCGGCGGCTTCTGGTGTCATGAACCAGTGGAAGAAGTCACGCGGATCGTCGAAGCCGTTGGCAAACCGACGAGCAATGCGCGGCTCGGCGGCGGCGGCGCCGAGCAGGTTCAGCACATGCTCCGGCGGCGGGGTGAGCAGTGCGTTCGTCCAGGTCGCGACGTATTGTGCGTAGTCCCAGTACCGTTCGAAGGTGGCGGTCATGAATGCGGCGTCGAAGGGCCGGTCCCCGTGCTCGAGGATGCTGGCGAGGTAGGAGGCCGCGCACTTGCTGGCGTTGTTCGAGCCCTGGCCGGTGATCGGATCGTTGAGGACCACCACGTCGGCCAGTCCGAGGATATTCGCCCCCGAGGGCAGGACTCCGATCGGCTTGCGAACGGTGGGTGGGAACCGTCCGGCGAGGATCCCGTTGTCATCGGTGAGGGTGATGTCGGCGCAGCGCCCGGCCTCCCAGGGGACAAACGTCTCGACGACCCACTTGGTCTTTGCCAGATGCTCTTCGGGAGTCGTCACGTCCGCCCAGCAGTCCATCGGCCCGCCCGGAATGCCCTCCATCACCATGATCTCGCAGGGCCCGCTGGTGGTGAGCGCGGGAAACGCAAAATATTCACCGACACCGGGAATCATGTTGAATGCCACCGCGGAATGTTCCTCACGTGGCAGCATCCCGTTGACGTAGGTCAGCGCGAGGGCGCGCTGGGGGCGATCGAAGACGGACCGCGTGGTGTCGCGCTCGAACATCTTCGCGATCTCGCCCTTGCCTGCGGCGAGGATGACCAGATCGGAGTCGACAGCGAACTCTTCGAGGTCGCCGATCCCGGCATCCTGGAGTACCAGCGTGCCGCCGCGTGATTCGAATTCCTTGAGCCACGCGGGCATTTTCACGCGCTGATCGACCGACTGGGCGGGGAGGTCGAGGCGCGATGCCCAGGAGAACGCCTGGTTTCCGTTGTCGGCGACGGTGAACGAGATGCCCTCGACTGATGGGCATTCATCGCTCCAGAGGTCCAGTCCGACGGCGCGCTCACGTGCGAGGGCCCCGCCGAACATGCACTGGCTGGACATGACCTTGCCCTCACGGATCTGCTCCGGAGTTCGGTTGGACACGACGGTCACGTCGTATCCGGCGTCGACGAGTCCTATGGCGAGCTGAAGTCCGGCTTGTCCGGCTCCAACGATGGTGATCTTGCGCATGGGGAGAGGATCCTTCGGTCGAAGTTATTGGGCGAGCAGCGGGATTGCCGGGGAGGATTGTTCAGGCCCCATCGCGGAATAGCCTCCGTCGATGGCCCAGTCGGCTCCGGTGACGAATGCGGCGCGCGGCGAACACAGGTAAGCGATGATGTCGCCGACCTCGGTGGGGTCTCCGACTCGGCCGGCGAGGTGGAATTTTCCGGCTACCCGGTCGGTTTTGGCTCGGTCCGATCCCGAGAGCTCGTCCATCACCTTCGACCAGATCCAGCCCGGGCTCACCGAGTTGACGCGGATGTTGTCCCCGGCGAGGTCCATCGCCATGTTTCGTGTCAGTTGCACGACCGCGGCCTTGGAGACGGGATACAGCCACCGTCCGGTTTGTGCGACCTTCGAGGAGATGGAACCGAAGTTCACGATGGCACCGCCGCCCTGTGCTGCCATGTGCGGGCGCACCGCTTTGGCGAACATAGCGGCGCTCACCAGGTTCACGTCCAGTGCCGTTGACCACTGCGCCCGGCTGGACTCGGCGCCGTCGTCGATGTAGGTGCAGGCCAGATTCACCAGAATGTCGATGGCCCCGAACGACTCGAGTGCAGCGGCCACGCACGTATTGATCGCGTCGTCGTCAGTGATGTCGGTTTCGCTGAACAGAGCGTGGTCCTTGCCGTCGACCGCCTGCTTGCCACCGTCCCGATCGATGTCGGCGACAACGACGTTGACACCGTTTTCGTGGAGGCGGTCGACGACGCCGCGCCCGATCTTGGTGGCACCGCCGGTGATGATGGCGGTCTTGCCGCCGATGCCGAGATAGTCGCTCATGTGCAAATCTCCTGACTTCGTCACGATGTGATCTGCAACACTAGGAACATTCCGGTCAGTGATCTATCCGCTGGACGCGTCGACTGTGCAGATTGCGCTCACTTTCGATCCTGCCGAGCATTTGCCGACTGGAAAGTTCCTGAAAGCTGCGGGAGCACTGGGCGAGAGGTATCCGACCGCCGGGGTCGGTTGCCCCTCGATGTCGGATCGACCCGCCCAAGCAACCAGCACCACCAGGCGGCTGTGGGCGGGCGCGCGGCTAGCGCAGTGCCTGTCGGGATTCCCGTAGCCGATAACGCTGAATCTTGCCGTTCGGGGTGCGCGGCAACTCGGCGAGGAATTCGATACTGCGAGGGTACTTGTACGGTGCCAACTCGTTTTTGACGAAGTCCTGGAGTTCGCGGACCTTGGTGTCGCTGCCGACAGCGTCCGAGATCAGAACGACTGCCGCGTGGACGATCATTCCCCGATCGGGGTCGGGCAGGCCCACGACCGCGCATTCCTTGACATCGGGGTGCCGGCCCAGCGCTTCCTCGACCTCCGGGCCGGCGATGTTGTAGCCGGACGAGACGATCATGTCGTCACTGCGTGACTGGTACCAGAAGTAGCCGTCGGAATCGCGAATATACGTGTCGCCGGTGATGTTCCATCCGTTCTGGACGTACTGGCGCTGGCGGTCGTCGGCAAGATACCGGCAGCCTGTCGGACCGGTCACCGCCAACCGTCCCGGTGTGCCGTCGGGAACGGGGTGACCATCGTCGTCGAGTACCGCTGCCGTATAACCAGGTACGGCCTTCCCGGTTGCCCCCGATCGGATGTCATCGTCGCTGGCCGCGATGAAGACATGCAGCATTTCGGTGGCACCGATGCCGTTGATGATGCGCGTTCCGGTCTCCTCGTAGAACTCTTCCCACACCGCTTCGGGCAAATGCTCTCCTGCAGACACGCAGCGGCGAACCGAGGCGAGGCTCTGCGCCTTGTTCTCGCGGAGAATTGCCCGGTACGCGGTCGGGGCGGTGAACAGTACCGATACTGCGTGTTCTCGTACCGCATCGGCCAGCTCCCTCGGAGTTGCCTTCTCGAGCAGCAACGTCGCGGCCCCCACCCGCAGGGGGAAGACCACCAGACCGCACAGCCCGAAGGTGAATGCCAATGGCGGCGTACCCGTGAAGACATCCGATTGATTCGGCCGGAGAACCCGTGCCGAGAAGGTGTCCGCAACGGCAAGGATGTCGCGGTGAAAGTGCATCGTCGCTTTCGGAGTACCGGTGGTTCCGGACGTGGTGGCCAGTAGAACGACATCGTCCGCCGCGGTGGCGACGTTGGTGAATTCCCCGGACTTGGCGGATGTGCGGGCGATGAGGTCGGTGGGTTCGGTGCCACCGTAGAGCAGCGCCGCGATCTGGTCGGTCTCGATCAGATCGGCAGCGAACCGGTGATCGCACAGCGCGAGTGATGGTGTGGTGAGATCGATGATCTTGCTCAGTTCACCGCTGCGGAGCTGCGGCATGGTCGTCACGGCGACACCGCCGGCCTTGACCACCCCGAACCAGCAGGCCACCATCCAGGGGTTGTTCGGCCCGCGGAGCAGAACGCGGTTGCCCGGCACCAGTCCGAAGTCTTCGGTGAGTATCTGGGCGATCTGGTTGGCGCGGTGCAAAAGCTCCCCGTACGTCCAGCTTTCGGACGACGAGAGCAGCGCCGGGCGACCGCCGCCCAGCGCCGCGACCTGGTCGTCGAGAAGCGGGGATGCGCAGTTCAGGCGGTCCGGATACCGCAACTCCGGGAGGGTGAAATCGAAGTTCGGCCACAGGTTCTCCGGCGGGAGGTTGTCGCGGCAGAACGAGTCCAAGTGCGCCGACGGAGACAGCGTCATAGTTGACCTTCCACTATAGATATGAAGGGCCCAATCGTATGCACTTCTTGTTACGCCCGTCAATGATACGAAATACAGTTCCCTGCCCGCGGGCTATCTGACGCACCGTGGCCGTGGCAACGGTTATGGTGTATCCATGACGACGGGGACTTTTGCCGATGACTTGGCGATCGAACGATCAAGCGAGCTGCAACCGCGCGAGTTGATCGTGACGATCTTCGGCCTCTACGCGCGGGCCGAGTCGAACTGGTTGTCGGTCGCTTCCGTCGTCCGACTCATGTCTCATCTCGGTGTGGACGGATCCGCGGTTCGCTCGTCGATTTCCCGGCTCAAACGGCGCGAAACGCTGGAAGCCCATCGTCACGACGGCTCCGCAGGCTATTCGCTGTCCAAGCCGACTCTGGATGCTCTCGCCGAGGGCGATGTCAGGATCTTTGATCGCAAGCGCGCCGAGATCGAAGACGGCTGGCTGATGGTGGTCTTCTCCATCCCCGAATCCGAACGGGACAAACGGCACGTTCTCCGAACATTCCTGACCCGTCTCGGCTTCGGCACAACCGCGCCAGGGGTGTGGATCGCGCCGGGAAGCCTCGTTCGCGAGACCAGGGAAACGCTGGAACGCCGGGGACTCAGCGAATACGTCGACATGTACAGCGCGGAACACCTCGGCTTCGGCGACCTCCGCACGAAGGTCCGCACCTGGTGGGATCTCGACGCACTCACCACCCTCTACGCCGCGTTCCTCGACAAGTATCGTCCGGTACTCGAACGGTCGACGGCAGGAACACTCACCCCCCAAGACGCTTTCGCCGAATACGTGCCCATGCTCACCGAGTGGCGGCGGCTACCGTACCTCGACCCCGGCCTCCCCCTTCCCCTACTTCCACCTGGATGGAACGGTGTCACCGCCGGCCGGCTCTTCGACGAACTGAACGCCGCCCTCAGCGGACCCGCCCGAGAACACGCAATGCGGATCATTCACCAGCCCTGACCACTACCCGCGGCCGAGAGGGTCGCGAGCCTCCACGCAAATCCATGGGATACGCCCTCGTGCGCCCCACCTCGGCATCGCTCTTCTGGGCACCGCGCCTTCACACGGGAACGCCACACCATCTGTCGTAAGAGACTTTTCACATGGGTGGCCGTTACACCACAGAGTGAGCGAACGTTATTGCACAGGAATCAGTCTGGGTCGAGCACATCACTTCGAAGTTGTCTCCAGGGCCTTGACAAGGCTGTCCCCCAGCTCCATTGCGGCCAGTTTGGCGTCCAGTCGGGCTCCGTCTTCGTCGGCGAGCGCGGCATCACGAAGCCCTGCCAGCGAAGTGACCGCGCCGGGTGAGCCGACCAGTGCGTGGGCCGCGGACATCAACTTGCCGAAACTGTCGCCGCCGTGCTCGTAGGTGGCACCGTAACCCTTGAGGACACGCTGGCACTCGACGATCTCACGTCCGAGGTCGGCATCGGTTGCTGCAGCCCGGAGAGCCTGTTCGATCCACTCCTCGATCGCCGCCTGCTCCCGGACGAACCGCAGTGAGCGCGGGCGGAGGGGACGCGTTCGCGCCATCGTGCTCAGCATCGTGTAACCGGTCACCGAACTCGTGTTCAGGATCATCCCCTTGTGGGTGATCGCGCCGACCAGACGCTGGAACCACTTCGAACGGTGCATGCGGGCCCCCAGCCTGGAGGGCATCGTGTCGGTGATCTCGTCGATCTGTGGGTGGAGATACTCACGAACCTGCATCAGTTGGTGCCGTTCCGCCCGCGCTTCCTTGCGGATTCGGTCCATCCGCCCCTGTCGGGTCTTCTGCATTGCCACCTGGATCGTGTCCTGGTAGCACATCCACAGCCCGATGTGGCGGGCCGCCTCGACGGTCAACCGGGCTGCTCCCGCGGCGTCCGGATCTATCTCGGCGAAGCGGGTCACCCGGAACAGGTACCGCTCGGCGTAGTCCAGGTTCTGATAAACCGCGGTCCGCACGAGACCGTGGAGGATCATCGACCGCGCCGCCGGCGGGAGGTTCAGGACGCGGTCGGCGAGCGGCTGCAGCGCCGGCCCGACGAGGGTGGAGGGGGCGGTCGCTGCGACCGTCGTGCGTCGAGTCTCTTCCTCGGCTTTTCGGTCCTCCGGCGTCACCGGGCGCGGTCCGATGGAGATCGGTATCGGATTCGGCTTCCGCGCGGGGCGTGGTTTCTGCTGTGCGGCGGCGTCAAACCCGGCGGAGAAGGCCCGTAGTGAGGATTCGACACCCTTTCCGAACGCGTGAATCGGGGCCTCGAACTGTTCCCTGCTGAAGGGAAGGGTCCCGGATCCGGCAAGGGCACCGAACAACGCGGCACTGATGACGCTGCGACTCTGTTCGGCCATTTCCATGAAGTCTGCGGCGACCAACCGCTTCGAGGCGCGTTGCGCTCCCGCGACGAGTTCGGAGCTGTCGGCGCGACCGTCGCCGAGGGCCATCTTTTCGTCGATGGAGTACACCCGATTGGTGGAGGTGATCAGTGTCGTTCGATCGGGGGTGACGAATCCGCGCTGGACAGCTCGGCCACATTCCATCAGTTCGGAGGCGATGAGGACATCGACCTCGCCGGGGCTCGGGAACACGCTGAGGACCGGCTCGATCCGGGCGTCGGTCGCCGAGGACGGAGGTTCATCGCCAGGTGGGAAGATCTCGACGTAGTAGACCGTCGCCCCGGTGCGCTGGGCGACGCCGGCGACGGAGGTGTTCTGCGCGTAGTGGCCGGCGTTCTCGGCGACGGCGACGATCCAGTCGGCGAGCACGCCGCCGCCT
The DNA here is from genome assembly GCF_011603105.1 of Rhodococcus sp. A14. Classification (NCBI taxonomy): domain Bacteria; kingdom Bacillati; phylum Actinomycetota; class Actinomycetes; order Mycobacteriales; family Nocardiaceae; genus Rhodococcus; species Rhodococcus sp. A14. The sequence continues at coordinate 39,894 of NZ_JAAOQS010000024.1, forward strand.
TCGCCGCCGAGGGCGACGATCGCCAGAGTGATCGGACGTTGACCGTTGTACCAGTTGAACATCATGCAGCCTCGAATTGTGCGGCGCGGCGCTCGATGCCGCGGGATGCGATCTTGATCCACCACGAGCGGACGTTTGCAAGAAGCTGTTCGCGTCGGGTGGGGTTGTCGACTACGTCGGTGCGGTAGAACGACGGGCACAGCACCGCGGCGTGTGCATTCGCCCCGCACACTCCGCAGCCGACGCAGCTGTCGAGGACCTCAGCGATCGGGTCGGTACGCATGGGATCCGGGTTGGGTGCGATCGTCAACGACGGGCAGCCGGAGATCCGGATGCAGGCGTGGTCGCCGGTACAGGTCTCGGGATCCACCCCGAACCGCTCGCGCACCACCCGCTTGCCGGCCGCGAGCGCTTTGGTTCGGTCGCGTTTGACGCGGCGCTGGGCGTTGAGCTGGCACTCGCTTTGCATGACGAGCACCTTGGGCCCGGCCTCGTCGGTGGTGAGTGCCTCGACAAACGTGTCACGGACTTTGCCGACGTCGTAGGTGTTCTTGATCGTGCGCGCCCATTTGACGCCGATACCGCGGACGGCCTTCTCGATCGGGTGCTGGGTCGACCGGGTGGGGAGGTCTGCCTGGGAGGACAGCACGTCCTGGCCGCCGGTCGCGGCGGCGTAGGCGTTGTCGACGATGAGGTGGACCTGATCGCTCTTGTTGAAGACAGCGTTGCCGACGCCGCTGGTGAGGCCGTTGTGCCAGAATCCGCCGTCGCCCATGATCGCGATGCTGCGCCGGTCGGTGTCCTTGGAGTTCAGTGCGGAGGCGCCTGCCGATCCGAGGCCGTATCCCATCGTCGTGGCGCCGAGGTCGAACGGTGCGTTGACGGCGAAGAGGTGGCAGCCGATGTCGGCGCTGACGTGGTGTTTGCCGGTCTCCCGCTCGGCGAGTTTGAGGCCGCTGAAGATCGGGCGTTCGGGGCATCCGGTGCACAGTCCCGGCGGGCGCGGCGAGATGACCTCGGACGAGACGCGGGGGGCTGTGGGGCTCGTCGGGTCGTCGGGGTCCCGCAGCAGGGCGGGCTGGTGTGCGACGACGTCCGGGAGGTACCGCTGGAGGAACTCGTTGACACCGCGGGTGACGACCGTCGAGGTGTATTCGCCGGCGAGTGTCAGCATGTCCTTGCCGTGCAGTGCGGTGGCAATGTCCGCCCGCCGCAGGATCGCGTTCAGGTTCTGCTCGATGTAGTCCGGCTGGCCCTCCTCCAGGAGGAGGACGGCGCGTTTGCCCTGGCAGAACTCGATGATCTCGTCGTCGACGACCGGGTAGGTCACGTTCATGACGTACGTCGGTACCTGGGTGCGTCCGAATGCGTCGGAACAGCCGAGCAGCTCCATCGATCGGTTCAGCGTGTTGTACAGACCGCCCTGCACGATGATGCCGATGTCGGCTTTGTCGTTCCCGAAGACCTCGTTGAGGCCGCGGTCCTTGATGAACTTGACCGCCGCCGGCCACCGGTCGTGGATCTTCTCCTTCTCGTGCAGGAAGCTGGCCGGCGGGAGCACGATCCGGTCGATGTCGCGCAGCGGATTTTCGAGGGCATCGGTGACCGTCATCGGCGGGCGTTTGTTGTCCTTGGCCCCGAAGGCCCCGTGCAGGTGACACGAGCGGAGCCGCAGATCCAGCATCACCGGGGTGTTGCTCGCCTCGGACAGCTCGAAGCCGACCTCGACCGCGTCGACGATCGCCGAGACATTGGGCCGGGGATCGAGCAGCCACATCTGCGACTTCATCGCGAACGCGTGGGAGCGCTCCTGCATGATGCTCGAGCCCTCGCCGTAGTCCTCGCCGAGGATGACGAGCGCGCCGCCGGTAACGCCGCCACTGGCCAGGTTCGCAAGCGCGTCCGAGGCAACATTCAAGCCGACGGTGGACTTGAAGGTCACCGCGCCGCGCAGCGGATAGTGCACCGAAGCTGCCAGCATCGCCGCCGCCGTCGCTTCCGACGCGCTGTTTTCGAAATAGACGCCGAGTTCGTCGAGGATCTCGTGCGCGTCACCGAGGACATCCATCAGATGCGAGATCGGTGCGCCCTGGTAGCCGCCGACATAGGCGACACCGGATTGCAGCAACGCCTTGGTGACGGCGAGGATGCCCTCGACGTGCAACGTGGTGCCGGCGCCGTTGCGGAGTTGTTTGACCTCGGCGGCGAACGAACGTTCAGCCATTTTCTCTTTCCTTACTTCTCGACCAGGGCGACCACGCGGGCCGGACTACCCGATCCCCCGACAATGGGCAGCGGCAGGACCGTGATCGCGAACCCGGTCGCCGGCAACTGATCCAACTTCTGCAGCTGCGTCAGTCCCAACTTGCCCGCGCCGAGCAGGTGGTGATGGCAGGGGAACGCCGGGTCCAGTGCCGTGGCCTGGCCGGCGTCGGTGCCGACCGTTTCCACGCCCACCCCGACCACCTCGGTCTCTTCGGCGAGCCAGCGTGCGCACTCGGCGGTGAATCCTGGCGTGTGCGGTCCGGTCTCGTCGGCGTTGTGGAAATCGTCGCTGTTCTCCGACCGGCTCGACCACCCGGTGCGGTAGAGGAGCCACCCACCGGCAGGGAGTGCACCGTGCGTGCGTTGCCATTCTTCGATGTCGGCGACATCGAGGAGGAAGTCCGGGTTGTCGGCCACCCGGTCAGTGACATCGAGGACGACCGCGGGGGCGAGCAGTGAACGCAACGGCACCTGTGACACGTCGAGTCCGTCCTTGCCGGTGATCCAGTGGTTCGGTGCATCGAGGTGGGTGCCGGTGTGTTCGCCGGTGTGGATGTTGTTCCAGTACCAACCCGGCCCGTCCTCGTCGAATCGGCTGATCAACTCGAGCTGGAAGGGCAGGGTGTTCTTGAACGGTTCCGGCAACGCCAGCACCGGGGTCTTGTCGGTCAGTGGCGCGGTGAGGTCGATCAATTCGATGCGTTCGTCGGCGATGGACGCGAGCAGGTCGGTGATTACTGACATGTCAACTCCTAATTGGATTTACGGTGCCGCTGCGCGGCAAGTTTGGTGGCAACGAGGTGGCCGGAACCCGCGCCGAGTCCGGCCCCGGGATGAGTGGATGCACCGATGTGCCAGAGACCGTCCACGCAGGTGCGATGCCGCCCCGCTTCGGGCAGTGGGCGCCACAGAAAGCTCTGATCCAGCTCCGAACTGCCGCCGTAGGGGTCCCCGCCGACGGCATTCTCGTTGTATGCCGCGAGATCGGCCGGCGAGATCACATCCGTTCCGAGAATTTTCAGACCATGGGTGTGCGCGTCCAAGCGATCGATGACCCGCTGGGCGTAGGCCCTGGCCAGTTCCGGGGTCCAACCGTCCGTGGTCTTCAGCTCGCCGGCGGCGTCGCCGAGCGGTTCGTACGGAACCTCCTGCAGTTGCAACCAGAGCGAAGCGGCACCGGCCGGAACACGCGAGGGATCCAAGAGGGATTGTTGCCCGACCACGACTGTCGGTTTCCTGGGAAGAAGACCGGCTTCCGCTTCCGCACGGGCAATGCCGGTGCTCGCCGATCCATCCGAGATATGCACCAGCGGAACCTCGTTGAGGCGGGCATCGCGCCACTGGGGTCGTTCGGACAAGGCGATGTGGATCTGCATCTCACCGCGCCCGTACCGGTACCGCCGTGCCTGGGCACGCAGCGGAGCAGGACTGGCGTCCGGAGGCAGCAGCGACCCGTACAAGGCAGTCGGTGTTACCGACGCCAGCACCGCACGCCGGGCCCGGTAACGCCGCCCTGCCGCCTCCACACCGGTCGCACGGCCCCCCTCGACAATGATGCGGTCGACGCGGGATCCGGTATGCACCTGCACGCCCAATTCGTCGAGTAGTCCTCGAAAGGCCTCCAGCAGTCGTGCCGAGCCTCCCTCGACCACAGGCAGACCGAAACCGTGGACGGTTGCCGCCAGCACCGGAATCATGAAGCCGCCGGAGGCATTGTCCGGCGACAGACCTGCGTGCAGTAGCCACGGCACCCACAGGTGATCCACTTCGGGACCGACGTACTCCCGAGAACAGTAGGCGCGGCCCGACGCAGCGAGGTCTCGGAGCCACTGCTCGGAGCCGCGCCGTCCGTTGGTTTTGAAGAAACGCGCCAGCAGTGGAACGACTCCGGCGCTGCGGATTTCGCTGCCCATCATCCCGCCGATCACCGGTGCGTTGCGGCCGAACCGTTGCAACGCCTCCAGATACGTATTCCCGTCTTCTTCGTCGCCGAAGCCCGCTGCCGTCAGCTCCGGATCGCGGTACGCCAGGGTGACACGGCCGCTGTCGGCAATGCTCGCGGTCACGGCCTCGTCGGTGTTGCAGAACCGCAGCCCGTGACGGGCCAGGTCGTCGCCGAGCGCCGTGTGCGCCGGGCCCGACACGAACAGCGGATACCACGATGAGAACGTGTCGTGCACGTAGCCGGGCACCGTACGCTCACCGCTCCCAACAAAGCCGCCGATCTCCGGATTGCTCTCCAGCAGCACCACTTTCCAGCCTGATCGAGCCAGCGTGGCTGCGGCGACGAGTCCGTTGATTCCGGACCCGACGATGACGGCATCGACTTCGTTGTGCATCACATCTCCTTTCGAGTGTGAGCGACGACATTAGTGACCCAAGGAGGCGGCGGCTATCCTGATTGCGCGCGTCTTATCCGTATGCCGCTCAGTTGCGAGGGACCGGCCGCTGACCGGCGTGACGCCGCCCCCGACAGGGCGTTCCTCGAACCCTGCCCGCGCGATCGCACCGTCCCCGCGCGAATGAGCGATACATACGGCATCGGGTCACCAGCGCCGCGTTCGCACCCCTTGTTCCGAAGGGGTGGTCGATCAGCGGTAGGCCGGTTCTACGCCTGTGTGGCGATGGCGTCGGCGGCGTCGTGCAGCGCGCGGGAGACGGCGTGCATGCCGGGGGTGTACTGCCGGCGGGCGAGCGAGGCGATGTAGATCGAGCGTGTCGGGACCCGGTCGGTGGGACGAAATCGGACTGCGTAGACGTCGGGGCGATGATGTGCGACGGCCAGCCGCGGGACCATGGCGATGCCGACTCCCGCTGCGACCATCGCTTCGATCTCTTGGTAGTCATGGGCCTCGTAGACGACGTTCGGGGTGAATCCGGCCGTGTCGCAGCTGCGGTAAAGCACTTCGGCCGCCGGGTGGTCGGCGTTGCGGATGATCCACTTCGCCGATCGCAGCGATGCCACCGTGACATCGTCGGCGTACGGCGCGTCGAACGGGACGAGCAGGACTGTTTCGTCCTCCATCAGCGGCACGAGGGCGAGGGATTTCTCGGTCTCCTCGGTCCAGTCGTAACTCCAGAGCAACGCCATCTCGACCTCGCTCGAATGGAGCATCTCCAGTAGTCGCGGGCGGACCGCGGATTGGACGCGCACGTCGATGCCCGGCCAGTGGGCGTGATAGTTCTTCAGCGCGTCCGAGAGCAGTGAGGCGCTGACGGTGGGGAAGGAGCCGAGTCGGACGGTGCCGCGCTCGAGTCCCAGCAGAGCTTCCAGGTCGCCGTGGGCGGCACGCATTTCCTGACGGAACAGCCGCGCGCGCGTGACGAGAATTTCGCCGGCTTCCGTCAACCGGACGCCACGAGGCAGGCGGGTCAGTACCGGCTGCCGGATCTCCTGTTCCAGTTTGGCGATGCGCTGCGACGCGGCGGAGGGCGTGACGTTGGCGCGTTCGGCGCCGCCGGTGAGCGATCCGGCCTCGTCGATGTCGAGGAGCAGGAACAGGGTCACCACGTCGAACGAGTTGCGCATCGATACCTCCAACAAGCCTTTAATCCTGCTAAACCCCGGCGTAGAAATACGACATTGTCATAAACATAACCCGCTCATAGTGTGATCTGCGTAATGATCAAGTGAAGGATGTGACATGCAGACGATGAGTACTCCCCCGCACGGGATCACGGCACGGAATCGCCCCGACGACGCCGCCGATCACGCAGTGCGCTCACTGCTCGTCGCGCCGGCCGGCATCGGCGAGGTGGCGGAAGAGACAACCCCCGCCCCACGCCTATTGTCTCCCAATTCTATTCACGTCCGTCCGTCGCGACCGGCTGCCACCCAGGAGCCGTTCGATCCGCCCCGCAGCGAACCGAAAGTACGCCCATGACTTCCATCGAGATACTGCCACTGATCGCGTTGGTGGCAATGTTCGTGATAGCCACCTTCTTCCCCATCAACATCGGCATCTTGGGGTTCATCGGCGCATTCGTCGTGGGCGCCTTCATCCTCGGCTACGACGACAAGGAAATCCTCGCCGAGTTCCCCAGTTCGATCGTGCTGACGATCATCGGCGTCACTTACTTCTTCGGTATGGCGAAGAAGAACGGGACGATCGACCTCCTCGTCAATGCCTGTATACGTGGTGTTCGTGGACGGGTGACGATCGTCCCGTGGGTGTTCTTCTTCTGCGCCTCGGTGCTCACAGCCCTGGGCACGTTCAGCCCGGCTGCCGTTGCCTTGATCTCGCCGGCGGCGATGTCCTTCGCCGCGCGGACTCGGATGAGTCCGCTGGTGATGGGCATCATGACGATCAACGGTGCGCACGCCGGAGCGTTCTCGCCGATCTCGGTCTCGGGTGTGCTGGTCCGTGACATCGTCGAGTCGAGCGGCCTGACGATCGCGCCCTGGACCCTGTTCTTCGCCAGCTACGGCATCAATCTGCTGCTCTCGGTCCTCACAGTGGTCGGCTACGCCGTCCTCGCCCGGGTACGGAACCTCGAGTTCACCGCTACCGGCTCCAGCGCCGGCATCGACTCCGACGGCGTCGGGAGCGCACTACGCACCCCCACTGCGGGACCCGGTGGAATCCCGGCCGGCGGATCGTCCGGCCGGGGCGGCACCCAGGTACTCATCCGGACGCCGCGCACCGAGGTCGGCACCGACCACGATGTGCAGCCGGTCACCGGGGTCCAGAAACTCACGCTCGTCCTGATCGCCGGGGTGTTGGTGCTGGTCCTGGTCCTGCATATGCCGATCAGCTTCGTCGCCATCGCGGCCGGTGCGATCCTCGCCTTCACCGACCTGTCCAAGCAGAGTGAGGCCATCGCCGGTATCAGCTGGTCCACGGTCCTGCTCGTCGCCGGCATGGTCACCTACATCTCGCTCATGGAAGAGATCGGCACGATCGACCATCTCGCCGAGATGGCGATCACCATCGGCGCACCGCTGCTGGTCGCCGTCGTCCTCTGCTACGTCATCGGCGTCACCTCGGCGTTCGCATCGTCGACGGCGCTTCTCACCGCCGTCATCCCGCTCGCGCTTCCTCTGCTGCAGACCGGGGCGCTGCCGGTCGTCGGAGTCGTGGCAGCACTCGCCATCTCCGCCACCGTCGTCGACGTCTCCCCGTTCTCGACCAACGGCGCACTCGTCCTCGCCAACGCCCAGAACATCGAGCGTCCCCGGTTCTACCGGCAACTGCTCCTCAACGCGGGCATCGTGGTCGCGATCGCGCCGGCCCTGTGCTGGCTGGTGCTGGTGGCCGTCCCGACTCTGGTCTGACGCGCAGACAACACCCGCGAGGGTTTAACTGAAGTTAACCCTCATCGATTTATTCGCCATTGTTCTCCACCCTGATGTAGGTCAGGGTGGGCAGTGGGACACCGCTGGGAAGCACGCTCCCCATCCGATCAGAGCCTCCAGCGGTGCCTCACAAACTCTTCGAACCCGAAAGGTGGGCCGGACCGTGTTCACACTTCATGGAACCTGGATGCGGGGGGGAACCAGCAAGTGCTGGCTGTTCAACGCATTCGACGTCGATCCGCTCATTGCTCAGGCCGGCGGCCTGGATGCCATCTTGACGTCGGCATTCGGCTCGGGTGATCCGCGTCAGCTCGACGGTGTCGGCGGCGGCAGCTCGACCACATCGAAGGCGGCGATCGTGCGCCGCTCCAGCGAGCCCGGAATCGACGTCGACTACCTGTTCGCTCAGGTCGCGATTGGTGACCGCCAGGTCGAATGGGGCAGCAACTGCGGAAACTGCGCCACGGCGATCGGGCTGTACGCGCTGCAGTCCGGGTTCGTTCCGGTGGACTCCGCGACGACGACCGTGCGGATGCGGAACCAGAACACCGGCGCGATCCTGGACGCCCAGATCGCCACTCCGGGCGGGATGATCCCCACCGAAGGCGACGCGGCCGTGCCCGGTACCAGCGCGTTGGGTGTCCCGGTGGGGCTCACCTTCACCGGTCTCGCCGCCGGTGCGGCCACACTGCTGCCCACCGGCGCCGCCGCCGATCAGATCTCGATTGCCGACCACACGTACCGCGCCACGATGGTCGTCGCCGGCGCCCCGGCTGCGTTGTTCAACGCTGCCGACCTCGGGCTGACCGGTGCGGAGGACAACCAGACGATCGCCGAACACCTGCCGTTGCTTCTCCGGCTGCGACAGGAAGCGTCGTTGCGGATGGGACTGAGCAAGCCGGGAGATCCCGTCTCCCATGCGATTCCGAAAGTCGGTGTCGTGGGTCCGCCGGCGGACTACCGCACCAGCGCCGGCGTCGACATCCGCGGTGACGACTACGACATCTCGGTCCGGATGCTGTCGATGCTCGCCCCGCACCCGGCGATCGGGCTCACCTCCGCGGTCGCCGTCGCCGCGGCCTCCACCGTGACCGGAGGTGTCGTCACCGACAACACACAGGTCCGGTGGCCGGGATCGCTTCGGGTGGGAACACCCGCCGGGGTACTCGATGTCGACCTCTCCGTTTCCCTCGACGGGGTACTCGAATCGGTCACCCTGCACCGGGCGGCCCGCCGTATCGCATCGGCGGAACTGTTCGTCACCGCCCCGGCGCCGGCTCCGGCACTGGTCGGCTCCGCGCGGTGAGGACTCCGCACAGCCCCGCCCCCGCGATGCGACAGGAATCCTGATGCCCGAGAAGATCGCGATCGCGCCCAGACCGATCGACACGCGGATCGCCCGATCCTGGCTTCTGGTCAACGGCACCCGAACCGACCTGTTCGACCAGGCCGACCGCTCCTGCACAGACCAGATCGTCCTCGACATCGAGGACGCCGTCGACCCCCAACTCAAATCCACCGCGCGGGAGGAGGTCGCCGCCTGGCTCGAGAACACCTCGGCCTGGGTGCGGATCAACGACCGGTCCTCGTCGTACTGGAGCGATGACGTCGATCGCCTCGCCGGGCTTCCCGGACTGGCGGGCGTGACGCTTGCGAAAACCGAAGCCGCAGAACATATCACCGAAACCTTCGACCGACTCGGCGCAGCCACCCCGGTACTCGCGTTGGTCGAATCCGCCCTCGGAATCGACCAGGCCGGTGATATCGCCCGCGCCCGCGGCGTCTTCCGACTCGCCTTCGGCAGCGGCGACTATCGCCGCGACACCGGCACCAGCGCAGACGACCTCGCCATGGCCTATCCCCGCTCCAGACTGGTGGTCGCCAGCCGAATCGGCAACCTGCCCGGACCGATCGACGGTCCCACCGTCAGCAACAGTCACACCGTTCTGCGTGAGCAGTCGGCGGTGTCCGTGTCCCTCGGGTTGACCGGGAAGCTGTGCCTGGACACCGAACAACTGCCGGTAATCAACGAGTCGATCAGCCCCACGCCCTCGGACGTGACCTGGGCGCGGGAGTTTCTCGCCGATTTCGAAGCCCGCGGCCGCGTTGTTCGCGACGGCAGCGACCCGCCCCGGCTCGGTCGGGCCGAGAAGATCACCCGCCTCGCCGACGCGTTCGGAATCTGCCGGAGCTGACCGGTCCTATCCGGTTTCGAATCCCTCCTGCAACTGGTGGGCGGCGGCAGTGCACACCGCGATCCCTTCCTGCGCGGCCGGGCTCAGCCGCCGCTCGGTCAGATGCGCGACCAGGATCCGGCGCTGCGGCGGACGGGTGGCGAGGGGAATCGACCGGACGTCGGGCCGAAGGTTGAGTACGGCCAGTCGCGGAGCAATAGCCACGCCGAGCTCGACAGCCACCATCGCCTGCACCTCACCGTAGTCGTGCGCGAAGACACTCGTGCGCGGCGTGAAACCACCTTGCTGACAGAGTTTTTCGAGGGTCTGCGCGACCGGATGATCGTCGGCGCGAACCACCCACGATTCGTCGCGCAATTCGGCGATCCGGATCGAGTCGCGATCGGCCAGACGGTGCCGTTCCGACACCAGCAGCACGGTCGGATCGTTCATCACGTGGTGGTACGTCAGCGTGGGGTCATCGACCCGGTTCCACTCGTAGTCCCACAGCAACGACAGTTCGGTCTCCCGGCGGCGAAGCGCATCGACCAAGTACGCGAACCGGCCACTGAGCACCTTCAGCTCGACCCCCGGGTGCCGGGTCTTGAACTCCTTGACCACGAGTGGCAGCAGTGACGACCCAGCCGTGGGGAAGGTGCCGAGCGCCAGCACACCTGCACGCAGCCCTTTGATCTCCGCGAGTTCGGCATCGGCGGCCTCGAGTTCGATCAGGATGCGTTCGGTGTGCTTGACCACCGACCGCCCCGCCTCGGTCAACACGATGCCGCGCGCGTGCCGCTCGAGGAGCGGTTGCCCGGCCTCCTTCTCCAGCTTGGCGATTTGTTGGGAGACAGCCGAAGTGGTGTACCCGAGCGCCGACGCTGCCGCGGTGATCGATCCGTGCTCGGCGACCGCGCGCAGCGTGAACATCCTGGTCGTGTCCAGCACCCACCCACCTCCTGTGGCTTTAGAGAAAGTTAACACCTGTCGATACATCCGTGATTGTAGTTGAACCGTGCGAGTGTCAGTCTGAGATGGCGGCAGTGGCAGCTCAACACTCTCCGGCCGCCCCGTGACACCGGCTCGCACAGGCACCGTCGGACGTTGCTCGCCCACGGCGACGGATGTCGAGTGCCGCCCACCGTATCCACTCCCCACGCGTGAGGACAGCCTATGACTGCACACCCGAGTGACGTCCATTCGCCTGACGACCAGGCCGACGCCAGCACAGGCACCCGCCATTCTCCGACGCGTGCCCCCCTGCACGGCATTCGCGTCCTCGACATCAGTACCGTCTACGCCGCACCGATCACTGCCATGATGCTCGGCGACTACGGCGCCGACGTCATCAAGATCGAGCACCCCACAGGCGATCCCGCCCGCTCACACGGAGCACGCAAGGACGGCCACGGTCTGTGGTGGAAGGTGATCTCGCGCAACAAGAGATGCATCACCCTCAATCTCGGCACCGCCGAGGGTCAGCAGATGCTCCGCGACCTCGTCGTCGATGCCGACGTTCTGGTGGAAAACTTCCGCCCCGGTGTCCTCGAGAAGTGGGGATTGGGACCGGACCGGCTCCACGACCTCAACCCCGGGTTGATCATGCTGCGGGTCACCGGCTTCGGCCAATCCGGTCCCTACGCCGAGCGCCGAGCATTCGGGACCCTCGCCGAGGCCATGAGTGGATTCGCACACCAAACGGGTTGCGAGGACGGTCCGCCGACGTTGCCGCCCTTCGGTCTCGCCGACGGTGTCGCCGGACTCGCCGGCGCATTCGGTGTGGTGACCGCGCTGCTGCACCGCAACGGCCCGGACAGCGACGGAAAGGGGCAGGTCATCGACCTGTCTCTGCTCGAACCGCTGCTGGGGATCCTTGGCCCCGGCCCCACCGCGTACCACCAGCTCGGCACCATCGCCGGTCGCAACGGCAACCGCTCCCCCAACAACGCCCCACGCAACACCTATCTCACCAAGGATGGGCGGTGGGTCGCCATCTCCGCGAGCGCCACCTCCGTCGCCGCGCGCGTCATGCGCCTCGTCGGCCGCCCTGACGTCGTCGAACAACCCTGGTTCGACTCCGCCGGCGAACGCAGCCGAAACGGCGACCTTCTCGACGAGGCCGTCGCGAAATGGATCGCAGACAGGCCGCTGGACGAAGTCACGGCCGAATTCGAACGCGTGGGCGCCGCGCTGGCACCGATCTACGACGTCGCGCAACTGATGAACGATCCGCACGTCCTCGACCGCGACTGCATCACCACCGTCGACGACGACGACCTCGGCCCGATCAAGATGCAGAACCTCATGATCCGCATGCTCGGAACACCCGGTGCGATCAACTTCGCCGGCCGCCGACTCGGCCAGGACAACCAACAGTTCTACAGGGAAGCCCTCGACATCGACCCGTACCGACTGTCCGAACTCGCCGAGAAGGGGGTCCTCTGATGGACCGCAGCTACCTGTTCGCCCCGGGCCACAACCGAAAACTCCTCGGCAAGGTGTTCGACGCCGGCGCAGACGCCGTCATCCTCGACCTCGAAGACGCGGTGCCGCCCGCCGAGAAGTCGACGGCGCGGGACAATGTCGCATTCGTCCTCACCACCCACACCGCATGGGTGCGGATCAACGCGCCCGGCACCGAACTCGCCGGAGCCGACCTCGATGCTGTCGCTTCATCGGCTCACGGCATCCGCATCCCCAAGGTCGAAACACTCGACGACATCCACTGGGTCGCGGACCGCGCCCCCGGAAGACCCCTGATCTGTGCTATCGAAACCGCGAAAGGCGTCGCCAACGCCTTTGCGATCGCCGAGCACCCCGCGGTCACCCATATCGCCCTCGGCGGTATCGACCTGCAGAAGGACCTCGGCACCGGGAAGGGGGACGCACCTATGCAGTACGTGCGCTCCCACCTCGTCGTCGCCGCCCGCGCCGCCGGCATCGCCCCACCGATCGACAGCGTCTACCCGCACATCGACGACACCGACGGACTCGTCCGCCAGGCCACCCACAGCCGTGACCTCGGCCTGTTCGGCAAGTCCGCCATCCACCCCGCTCAGCTTCCGGCCATCCACACCACCTTCAGTCCGCGACAGAACGACATCGACTGGGCTCGACAAGTCATCGAGGCATTCGAGAACGCCGGCGGAGCCGCGGTGCGACTGGCCACGGGCGAATTCGTCGATCTCCCCGTCGCGGAACGGGCAAGGAAGATCCTGGACTTTGCGCACGCCTGACAAACCCCCACCCCCGCCATAGCCCCCACTGTGGACCATGCTGATCTTCCTGGTGTGGTGCGGCATAGATTTCAGCCACGGACAGATTCGAGCCGGCCCGCCACCCGCCCTAGACCTGGCACGATGGCAGGGTGACTGAACCCAACCGCGTCCTCGTCCTCGGCTCGGGATTCGCCGGCTTATGGGCCGCGCTGGGGGCGGCGCGGCGGCTCGACGAACTCCAGGCGACGGGCACCGTCGATGTCACGGTGATCAGTGCGCAGCCGTTCCACGACATCCGGGTCCGCAACTACGAGGCAGACCTGAGCGCGTGCCGTATCCCGCTGAGCGATGTGCTGGACCCGGTCGACGTCGGGCACATCGCCGCCGAGGTGACTGCGATCGACACCGCGGCGCGCACCGTCACCGTCTCGGGCCGCGGGGCACAGCGCACGCAGAGGTACGACCGTCTGGTCATGGCTCTGGGCAGTCGGGTGGCGACGCCCGATATCCCCGGTTTGCGGGAATTCGGCTTCGACGTGGACACGTACGACGGCGCGATGAAGCTACAGCGCCACCTGGCCGCGCTGTCCGACGGCCGAGCGGACGTGAACGCGGCGACCGCGGTGGTGGTCGGCGCCGGCCTCACGGGCATCGAAACTGCGTCCGAGCTGCCCGGAAGGCTGGCAAAGGTGTGCGCGGGACGCAACGTCGAACCGCGGGTGGTGCTGATCGACCACAACCACTACGTCGGTTCCGACATGGGCTCATCGGCGCGACCGGTGATCGAAGCGGCGCTGTCCGACAACGGCGTCGAGACGTTGACCGGTGTCGGCGTCGCATCTGTCGACGAGCACGGCGTGACGCTCTCCTCCGGAGAGGTGCTGGCCGCGGGCACCGTCGTCTGGTGTGCGGGCATGCGGGCGAATCCGCTGACCGCACAGCTCGGTGGCGAGCGCGACCGGCTCGGTCGCCTGCCGGTCGACGACTACCTGCGGGTGATCGGTTCGCCCGGAGTATTCGCCGCCGGTGACGTCGCCGCGGCGCGGGTGGACGACGACCACCTGTCGGTGATGTCGTGCCAGCACGGGCGCCCGATGGGCCGCTACGCGGGTTACAACGTCATCGGCGACCTGCTCGGGGAGCCGATGCTCCCGCTCCGGATCCCCTGGTACGCCACCGTTCTCGACCTGGGACCGGCGGGCGCGGTGTACACCGAGGGGTGGGACCGCCAGGTGGTGTCGCGCGGCGCGCAGGCCAAAGCCACCAAGGTCACCATCAACACCGAACGCATCTATCCCCCGTTGAACCGAGACCGCGACGCGCTGCTGGCCGCCGCCGCGCCGGCGCTGCAGGCACGACCCGATCCTGGACAATGACTTTCAGGAAATCGAAGACTCGTCGCCGCCTACTGCACCACCGCCGCAGGAAGCCGATCCGTCACGCGCGGCGAGCCCACCGGGAGGGATGGTCCGGGAAGCCAACGGGACCGCACCGCCCACCGTTCACGGGATAGTGAGCGCCGGCACTGCCGGAGGATCGGCGGGAGCCGGCGCACTGCGGTTGGCCGCGACGAGGTCCCACGCGGTCTGCCGTGGCGCCACGCCGTCCAGGATCCATTTGCCGAGCAGCAACGCGACCTTGGCCAGCATCTCGGTACGCAACCGCAGGAACGAGTCCTCCGGATCGGTGCCGACCTGACTGAGTAGCACCCACCAGGCCCAGGCGACTGCTCCGGCGTTGGCGACGAAGTCGGGGACCACCGGAATGCCCCGGCCGGTGAGCACCGCCTCGGCGCGCGGGGTCGTCGCCGCATTCGCAGCTTCGATCACGACTTTCGCGGCGACCTGGTCGACGTTGTCCGTCGTGATCGCATATGAGATCGCGGCCGGGACGAGGATGTCTGCCTCAGTGGCGATCACAGCCGCGCTCGGCAACCGCTGAACATGCGAGGGGACGCGGGAGCGGTCGATCTCGCCGTAGCCGTCCCGCAGGTCGAGCAGCGCGGGAACGTCCAGGCCGTCAGGGCAGTACAGCGTGCCGAGGGCGTCGGCGACAGCAATCACGCGCATACCGGCCTCGTACAGATACCAGGCCGCGCCGCCCCCCATGGTCCCGATGCCCTGGATGGCCACCGTCGTTTCGGCCTGAGGCCACCCACATGCTTGCACCGTGCCGATGCAGGCCTGCGCGACTCCGTAACCGCCGATCACATCGCCCAGCAGAAAACCGCTGGGCACCGGGGCGTTCAACGCGGCCCGTACCCGGCGCAGAGTCCCCTGCGGATCCTCCGCACGGCTGATCGCCGCATGGTAGGACTGTTGAAGGCCGAGTCGCGCGAAGACGTCGTCGAGCAGATGCTGCGGCACCCCCAGATCCTCCGCGGTCACCCAGTGCGCGGCCAGCCACGGGCGCATCGCCTGACAGAACCGCTCCAGAACACCGACGGCGCGGGGGTCCTTCCGGTCGAAGTCGATGCCACCCTTAGCGCCGCCGACAGGCAAGTCGAAAACCGCGGTCTTGGCAGCCATGCCTCTGGCCAGATCCTCGACCTCCGACATCGTGCAGCCTGCCCGCATCCGGGTGCCCCCGGTCGCCAGGTCGGACACCAACGTGTGAACGACGAGGTAACCATGAGCTCCGGTGACCGGATCAGACCACGTCACACGTAACAGGGGCTCACCGCGGTGCACGGTCGCCACATCGATGTGGCGCTGCGTCGCAGTGTTCGCACGGTGGTCATACTCCAGGTGCTCGGTGGTGCGCCCGAACCCGCATTCCGTCGTCGTAGTCACCTCGATTTACCCCAATCGTCCTCAGAAAATCTTCGTCACCACGACCACTCAGCCGATGACGCCAGAGTGCGCGCGCTGGTGACCAGGCGTCCAGTTACGAATCTTGGATGATTGCGTTCACGCTTTCTACACAGCGCAACGCGTGGTCCGGTTGGACGGTTGGGAATGGATGCCTAGGCTGGCGGCATGGAGCTGTCATTGCGCCGGTTGCGGATGCTTCGGGAGTTGCACCGCCGAGGCACCGTGACAGCCGCGGCGCTGGCCTTGCACTACACCACATCCGCGGTATCGCAACAGCTCACCCAGCTCGAACGCGACGTCGGCGCAAAGCTATTCGAGCGGCGCGGTCGGCGGGTACAGCTCACCGAGATCGGCCTGCTCCTCGCCGAGCACGCTGAGGAGATCATGCGATCGGTGGACCGCGCGACGACCGCTCTCGAGCAAACGCAGGAAGGGGTCACCGCCCGATTGACCGTTGGAGTGTGGGCGTCCGTCGCGTCGAGCCTGGTGCCGAGTGCGCTGACGTTGCTGGCCGCCGAGCATCCCGGCATCGAGGTGCGAACGAGGGAGCTCGCGCCGGAAGATACCGCAGTGGCAGTGCAGGACGGCTCGCTGGACTTCTCGTTCGTGATCGACTATTCCGACTACCCGATGCAGTGGGACCCGGAGTTGACCAGAGTGGTGATCGCGGTGGAACGACTGCACGCAGCACTGCCTCCGGGAACGGTGTCCGCCAGAACCATAGCGCTGGCGGATCTCGCTGAGCATCCCTGGATCCTTGCGGGACCCAAGTCGCATTTCGGCCGCGCGGTGCGCTTGGCCTGTCAGCGTTGCGGATTCGAACCCAGGATCAACCATGAGGTCGGCGAGCAGGCGACGGCACTCGCGATGGTTGCCGCAGGCCTGGGAGTCACCCTTGTCTCCGATCTCGGACTGACGCTGCGCCCGCCAGGAATGGACGTCGTCGCGCTGACCGAACCGCTCACTCGAACGATCTCCATCGCCCATCGGGGGACGGCCGCGCACCGACCGCCGCTGCAACTGGTGATCGACGCCGTGCGCGCCGCGGCGGCCGCACAGGGGCTCGCCGCACGGTCGCCGTACCCGTAGCCGTAGGCGACACACGTTTACCGGACAGTGCCCAACCGTCGGATGAATGATCTCTATCCGCACCGCCGCCGGATTGCGATGCAGTGCAAGTCAACCCCTGCATGAGGTCTCTCGCGGATCAGTGTCCCGGAATCGACTGAACGAGAGATGAGCCGGATCAATGCATAACTATGCGGTGGCTAACCTTTTTGGGAAATGCGTGGGTGAGGATGTGCCCGGATCGCTCGGAGCGGCCACTGGCGAAACCGATTTGCGGTTGCTCCGGTCGCACGTCGCACTCACACCTCGCACGACTATCCACGGAAAGGGTCTACCGTCGAGGTGAGAGTCCAGAGATGAGGCCACGGTGAGTACAACGGATGACAAGCGACGAGACGTCCTCGACGAGCACACGCTCCACATGGGCGCGGGCTTCAAAGAGAAGGACCGCGCGCACGTGCGAGAGGTGTTGTCGGCGCTCGCACCGCACCTCGGGCGTTGGGACCCGAGCGATGTGGACGTGGAAATCTCGGTGAAAGACCGAGGCGGCAAAGAACAGCGAGTCACGTTACGCACGACGCTCCCCGGCCTTCCGCCATTGGTGGCGGCCGCCACCGATCCCCACCTGGTTCAGGCTCTCGGCGCAGCGAAGCATGAGCTGATCCGGCAGATCGAAGACCAGAAGTCGGCACGGGAACCAAAGAACAACCGACAGCTCAGGAACAAGACAATCCGACATCTCGGCGCCCTTCGGACGCCACACACGGACACTCCGTGACCGCCGGCGTCGGCAAACTGGGCGGCCTCACGAAGAGGTCCAACGTGACCGTCCTTCTGCTTCGGCAACATGGCGCCGTTCTTCGTCACCGGGAGCGTGACCATGACGTGAGCCGACCCGCACAGTCCAGCTCGTCGCCGTAGACGAGCCGTGCACTCCAAGTCGAACACCCACCGCAGGACGGTCACCGCCCCAGTTTGTACGGGGTTGCTGATCGCGTAGATGCGGGTGATCCGGCCGTCCTCGACCAGCAGACTCATTGCGGCGGCTGCGCCATCGAAGTCGAATCGGGCGCCCGGTCACACCCGCGAGTGCAGGTCTGCGGCGAGTTGCGTCACGGTTCCCGCGGCGCAGCTACGGTTGTCGCCGACGCCGCCGACGGCGCCTCGTTTCGCCCATCCGACGACGTACAGTCCCTCGAGCGGCTCGCTCGTCTCGAGAGAGATCACACGACCTCGGCGGTTGGGCACGACCCCCCGCTCGTCCACGGGGATGCCGTCGAGCGGCTTCGTCGTGAATCCGGTGGCGCATATCGCGGAGTCCGCGAGGAAGGTCCGACCGGTCGTCGTGGTGACGGCGACGCCGCCGGCCACTGTCTTCCCGAGATCGGTCACCTCCTGTCCGAAGGACAACACAACGCGCAGTCTGCCCACGTCCGTGGTGGTCCGGCCATCTGCCGCGGAAATGTCGGCAGCGGGCAGGGCGGAAATGTCACGTAGCAGCGGGGCATCGGCACCGGCGCCCGGCCGACGGCCGGCTTGGTCGATCAGCACCTCGGCGTTCTCGAGGTCCAGAAGCTCATAGAACGCCGACGGCGTGAAGGAGGCGCGATCGGGGGCCGATCGCGACAACACCACCACCTCCGTCACCGCTTGGGCCGCGGCACCTCGGTCGCGTGCCCTGGCCATCCATCGGATGACATCGAAGGCGACGTTGCCCGCCCCGATCACGAGGGATCTCGGCCCCAGTGGCCCGCGCGGGCGAAAACCGGACGCCTCACAGTTCTCGGCCACCAGAATGTCGATGGCCTCATAGACACCCTCGCCGCGATCCGCGGTCGTGGGTCCGAGTCGCCGCGGCTGCGAAGCGCCACACGCGAGCACTATGGCGTCGAATCTGGTCCGGAGATCTTCGACCGAGACATCCACACCGACTTCTGTGTCGTGGAGGATCGTGACGCGATCGTCGTTGAAGGGCACGTCGAAGAGCCGCATCATGTCGCGAACGCCGACGTGGTCCCGGGAGACGCCCCGGCGCAGGAGGCCCCCGATCTCGCCGTGCTGTTCGAAGATGGTGATGCGTACCGAGGTCGATCGCCGAAGGAGTTCGCGAATCGTGTACATCGCCGCCGGCCCGGATCCGACGACGGCGATCTTCCGCATCTCGCTGGGCTTGCCCAGCGGTTGCTCGAAGCGGATCCGTCGCGACCGGGGCCGGGACTTGGCGGGAGCCTGCTCGAAGAACTCTGCGTTGCGGGCCGCGTAGGGCCGTTCGGTGACGGTCAACGTCCACTCGGGTTTGATGGCAGACGCCGGGCAGGCCTCGACGCAGGCGGTGCAATCGATACACGAGCGCGGGTCGATGAACAACGTCTCGGCCGACTCGAAACCCGCTTCGCCGGGAGCAGGGTGAATGCAATTCTGCGGGCACACCCGCACGCACGAGGCATCCTTACAACAATGCCCCAGGACAACGTGGGTCACAACGACTCCTGCTTGCTCAGAGAAGATTCGATTTTCGGTAGATCCATCGCGCGCCGAAATTCAGCAGCCCTTCTCTGCTCAGGAATTCGATAAACGGTTCTGCGGCCCTGCGGAACATTATCCGGTGGTGTTCGTTTGCGTCGATTTCCGGCCCCACTACCTTCCAATCCAGGCCGAGGTCCTCGTACATTCGACGATTGATCAGGCTCTTCGCGACGAGATGCGTTCCCATCGCGATGATCAGGGTGCTGATAAACCGTCGAACGCGCGAAATCTTTATCAACCGAGTCCGTATTTTCTGACGCGCGTACGCCATGTGCCGGGATTCCTCGACAACATGGATATAGCAAGCCCTGCGGATGGGCGCGGCGACGTCTTCGCTCGCCATCCAGTCGCGTTGCATGACGTCGAAGATCTCTTCGCCAGCCAGAACGATTCCGTATGCCACCTCGTCCCATGCGATGGTCCTGAACAGCCATCCGAAAAAGTCCAGTGAGCGGTCGCGTCGATAGAATTGCGATCCGATGCTGTCGATGACGTTGACGAACATCAACGAGTGCAGGTTCTCGTCGGCGCATTCGTTGAACAGAAACTTGACGTCCGAGCGGGCGGGGTCCGCACTGTGGCTGGCCCGCAGCAATGCCACCTGCAATCCCACCTCCAGCCAGATTCCGACGCCCAGGAACTGCGCGACCTCGCTTCTGGTGAGCCGGACGCGTTCCGACTCGGTCATGGAGTCCCACGTAGCGGTGCCGAAGAGAGGCGACCACTCGGGTGTCATCCCGTGAAATTCGGTGCCATCTGCATCGGGTTGGCAAACCACGGGGTCCCGGGGATCGAATGAGAGGCGCTTAGCCGATTCCAAGAGAGTATCGAATATCGCATCGCTTCCGGATGTCGTCATCCTTTCTTTACTCCTATATCCTGTTCCAATCGAATCTCGAATCGATTAGAGAGCAATTGTGTTTATCCCGGGTGCCAGAACTCACCCTTGCGCTCTGCCTCAACTGTGTTCCGCCCGGCACATTAGTCGGTTACGGAAGCAATCGCAGAACCAGCAGCGTACCTCGCCACCGACTCGACGCTCAGGTCGCCGCATCCACTGAATTGATGTTGAATGTCTCGGCATTTTCATGAGAATTCAAGTAACACGCAGTTGTGCTGGGGAATCGTGGCCGATCACCAGGCGAAATCCTGCGCGAGGATTTCCTCGCGAGCCGCTTGGCGTCACGCAGAACCCAGGCCTGAGGATCGCCTCCGCGCGCAACGCGCTGCGCGGGCTACCAGCAGTCCCGAACTCCGATGGTGGGCGGGAGCCGCAGTGGATCCTGACAACGAGCCCGTCGAGCCGGTGGAGGCAGGCAATGCCGGTGATGGTGGACAAGTCGTCGGAGGAGGCTCCGGTTGCCCCCGTGCCCGCCTCGGTTGGCATTGCGCTGGCGGCCGATCAGGGCGGGTGAGACGACGACGCGTGATGACTGCGGTCAGCCGGTGAACTCCTGCCCGACCATTCTTGTGTGGCCGGGCAGCAGCTGTCGAGGAAGTGGACACGATTGCAGAACCAGCCCCGAGGCGCGTGGCACCGTTGAGGTTGCCCGATCCTCAGATCCGGCGCATCACCGAAACCACCTTGCCCAGCACGACTGCGTCGTCACCGTCAATCACGGCATAAGCAGGATTACGGGGCTCGAGAAAGACGTGGCCATCGCGGCGCCGGAGCACCTTCACGGTGGCCTCGCCATCAATCATCGCGGCAACGATCTCGCCGGAATGGGCTTCGTCCTGGCGACGAACCACGACGACATCGCCATCGCAGATCGCGGCGTCGATCATCGACTCACCGCGGACCCGCAGCCCGAACACGGTGCCGGAACCGACGAGCTCGCGAGGGAGGGTCAGGATCTCATCGGCGTGCTCCTCCGCCAGGATCGGTGCGCCTGCCGCGATGTCGCCGACGACCGGGACCGTCACATTGTTTTCGGACGAGCGACCTCGCGTCGCCTCGGCGAGGAACGGGCGCACGTCCAATTGCCGAGCCATAGCCGTGCCCCTTCGCAGAAAGCCCTTTTCCTCGAGGCTCTTCAGATGCTTCGACACCGACGACGTCGACCGCAGGCCCACCGCGTCCCCGATCTGTCGGGTGCTCGGTGTGCATCCGTGTGCAGCCACCCAGTCCCGGATCGTTGCCAGAATCCGCTGCTGGCGCGATGGCAGGGTGGAGGCGTCGAGGCCACCGAACATGTCGAGATCGTCGTAATCGGTCACCGAAGAATGGTAGGGGGTGACGACAGCCCCCTCGTGCACGGTGTAGGCGTGCGGACCAGGAGCGGGGTCTCCGCGTCCCACCTCGCTGAAACGTCGACCTCGGTCGAGGCACTCCAGGCCGGTAGTGGCTCGACACAGGCCAACGGTGCCGGCACCGCTCCCCCGGAACCCGGACCGCGGGCATCAACTCAGCGGAGCCCCGAAGACACCCGCACGCCCCAGGCGCTCCCTTGCTCGCGATCGAGCACCGTGACCGCCTTGTTCTTCAGCCCGAAGATGTAGACCAGCAAGCTGACCCCGATCACGACCGTCACGTAGGAGATGAACCAGCCGACGTGCCCGGCCGATGTGGACGCCTGGAAAAGTACCGGCGCCGTACCGCCGAAGACGGAGTTCGCCAGCGCATAGCCCAGTCCCACACCCAGGGCACGGATGTCGGCGGGGAACAGTTCCGCCTTCACGATCGCGTTGATCGAGGTGTACCCGGTGAGGATGACGTAGCCGACCGCAACCAGCGCGAACGCCAAGAGCGGCGAGGTGGTCTGCGGCAGGAAGGTGAGCAGGACATAGGTGTAGAGGACACCACCCACACCGAAGAAGATCAGCAGCGGCTTGCGCCCGACGCGGTCGCTGAGGAGGCCGCCGACCGGCTGCAGCAGCAACAGAAAGATCAGCCCCAGCAGGTTGATCCACGTCGCCGTCAGCGCCTGGTCGGCCCCGAAGGTGGACTTCACAATCGCCGGCGCGTTGACACTGTAGGTGTAGAACGCGACCGTGCCACCCGCGGTAATGAGGAACACCAGCAGCAGCGGACGCCAGTGTTCGGTGAACAACGCCGTCAAGGACCCCGCCGTCCGGTCCTCACCCGCACGGATGGCCTTCAGATGCGACTCGCTGAGCGACTCGTCCATCGAACGCCGAATCCACAGCACAACCAGGGCGGCGATGCCGCCGATGAAGAAGCCGATCCGCCATCCCCAATCGTTCAACGCCTCGACATCGAGAACGCTGAGCGCGATCAGGAGCGTGAACTGCGCGAGGACGTGACCACCCACGAGGGTCACGTACTGGAAGGACGACAAGAAGCCGCGCCGATTCGCGGTCGCCGCTTCGGACATGTACGTCGCCGAGGTGCCGTACTCCCCACCCGTCGCGAATCCCTGAACAAGCCGAGCGAGGACCAAAATCACCGCCGCCCAATACCCGATGACTTCGCGTGTCGGCATGACCGCCACCACGAAGGAGCACGACGACATGATGGTGATACTGAGCATCAGGGCAGCCTTGCGGCCACGACGGTCGGCGAACCGGCCGAAGAACCAGGACCCCACCGGTCGCATGACGAAAGTGACCGCGAAGATTCCATAGATGTACAGCGTGGAGTTTTCGTCGTTCTCGTCGAAGAATTGCGCCTCGAAATACGTGGCAAAGACCGTGTAAATGTACACGTCGTACCACTCGACGAGGTTTCCTGCCGAGCCCTTCATCGTGTTGAGCACCGCCCGCCGGGTGCTCGTCGGAGCGCGGGTTGGACCGGACGGAGTCGCGTCATCGCTCATCCGTCGACGATAGCGGATCGACCTCCCACGCCTGGGCGAGTCGCCCAGCGGCGGTGTCAATCGCTCCACTGTTCCTCACCACACGCCGATAGTCGCACGGTGAGCACAATGATCACCGATCTTGACAGGTGCGAATCCTCCGCACATCCGATGGTGCAGCCGGCACGTGAAATGTATTCACTACCAACCTAATTGCGCGCGTGCACGCACTGGAGTGCGACAACACGTGCTCTCGGTTGCGTCAATACCCTTGGCGGACAGTGCCTCAGCAGCCGGGTATGCCTCCACCATGAAACGCACGCATGGCTCCTGGAGAAGCGAGCAGGACATGAGCGCCGGGCCGCCAACGTTTGCACGATCAACGGCAGCAGCCGCTCTGCGAGTCCACTGATGAACTCACCCGCTCGCGGATCGGCGATCGATTCAGAGAGTCAGCGAAGGTGTTGATGCATCACAGAGTGGGCAGCTCGTCGACCAATACTTCCAACAGCTCCGTGTCGTGGCGGTCTGGGCGCGGTGGTGCCAGCATCGCTACGCCGAGCTCAGACGGGAAGCCGTCGACTACGCGCCCCGGGTCGAGTCGGTCCAGGACTGCGTACCATTCGGCCAGTGGTTCGGAGAGTCGGGCATGCAAGTCGAAATGACCGCGCCGGCGGGTGTGGTCGCCATTGCGTTGCGTCGCCAGTTGCTGCGGATCGGGGATCGACAACAACACCACGTCAGCGAATCCGAGACGACGCTCCGTGAACATCTGCCGGACTGCGGCGAGTTCGTGCTCGAACCGCGTGACCGGTGCCGCACCCACTGCGGCCAGGCACCAGCTGTAATGCAGTTTCAGCGGGTCACTGTCACACACCGCCACACCGCCGGCGTCCTCCAAGGTCAGCGCCCGTCTCCACCGCTGGCGTTGACCTGCGGCCAGCAGGCCGCCTGCTCCTCCGGATCGGATCCGTCCGGTTCCTGCCCTGCCGGGATGTATTCGGCGACGAACTGTCCCGGGACCGCGCGGCACCACGTGGTTTTCCCGGCGGCACTGGGCCCTTCGACAGCGACAATCACCGGCACACCCTACCCATCCAGGGACACGACGATCCACCACGAGCTCGCCAGTCGAGAGGTCCACGCAGGGTGGTCGACACCACCGTTGCCGGCAGGCTCCTCATCCAGGTGGCCCACGGATCACGCACTTCGGACTCCTCGGTGCTCGAGGCCAGCATCTGCGCGAACTCCCGATAGGTGTTGGCGCCGAGAACCATCCGCAGCTCCGTCTCGTACAAGGCAAGGCGGTGGTCGAGCAACTCGGGGGCCTTGCTTGCCCCAGCAACCGCCCCAGTCGCCGCCGCTGATGCCGCCGTAGCCGTCGAGGCTGGAAAGGACGTCGAAGGTGTAGGTCGCGGTCATGTCGTGCTCCTCGAGGCACGGCCTGCTGTGGAATCTGCAGGTTTCCGAGCCTCTAATGGAGCTCCCGTCAAAGGCGTCCACGGCAGAGATAGGCGGTTGCTCGCGAACCATCTGGTCGCAACTCGTAGTCACCGGTTGCGGTGTAGTCCCCATGGCTTCGGTCCCCACAGTGACTTCGAACCGTTCGGATTCACATGATCCGAGAATCTTGCCGTCGTCCCGGACCGCCCGGGCGACGGCCTGGGGTGCACTAGGTCCACCAACGGTCATGTACCCGACGAAACAGCATGGCGAACGCGGCCCTGGTCAGAACAACAGAAGCGCAGGCAGCGATCCCTCACCGATAGCGGATCCCTGACGGTGACAGTGCCTCAGTTCCACCTCAGGCCGACGCGGCCGTGGGTTGCTCGGCCAGCCGCTTGAGATTGAGCAGTTGACGGCGGGCCATGACGAGGTCGCCGACGGAGATCAGTGGCGCGAGCCAGCGGCCCTTCACCATGACGATCTTCAGCAGCAGGCGCGTCGAGTCGCCGTTCGGAACGAGCACGTACGACATCACCGCACCCATGATCCCGCCGGTGAGCTGTTCCGCCGTGGAGACGGAGAGGATGCGCCCGAGGGGACGATTCCCCGAGGCCGTGAAGTGCTGACCAGCCGTGGGTTCCGGCAATGCGCGCAGCTGCCGTGGCGATCGGCGTCCGAGATTGTCGATCCAGTCGTAGGAGTACGGCGCCAGTCGGATCTGCGCGACCCACGGCCACAGTCCGTCGGGCGTGCTGTGCACGGTGACGCCTCGCCAAGCCTGCAGCACGGGAACTGGGACCAGCTCGTCGCACGGGTAACGACGGGCAACCTCGTCATCGGTCACGCCCCATCGGTCACCGATCATCACAAGTCCTTCCGTCGAAAGCGGATCCTGACGGGGAGGTCCGGAGGGGGTTCATCCCGCACATGTTAGATCGGCAACAAGGTGGTGAGGTGCCATCACTCCGCAAGAATGCGCCACCACCGTCCCAGCGTGGGCGTCCAGGACAGATGGACCCCGATCTGGCCTCCCAGATGGAACGGCGCGGTGTAGGGCAGCGCATCGGACTTGAACACAATCGGCACCGTCAGTAGACGCTGTGTCATGACTCCATCAGACGATTGAGCACGGACCGATCATATCGCCGAGTTCCTGGAGGTTGGATTCGATTGAGGAACCACCAGCGGGGAAAATTCGGCCGTCAGTAGCCGGCGGATGGTTGGTTCCGCAAGTGAATCGTCATCCGGTGCTCCGCTCGGCGTTCCAGACGACGATCCTGCTTGCGGCACGACGGCCTCGATCGTCCTCGGCGTTGGGTCGGGACGGCGTCGGGCCCAATGCAATCGGTGACGGGCAGCATTTGTCACACTGGTTTCATGAATGATGTCTGGCCGATCGTGCACGCGGAGCGTGCGGCGCTGATCGATGACCTCACCGACCTCACCGACGCCCAGTGGGCCCACCCCTCACTCTGTGGTGACTGGACCGTGCACGACGTCGCCGCACACTTGATCAACAACGCGAAGACCACCCGCCTCGGCATCGTGCGCAACATGGCCCGGGCGCGCTTCAACTTCGATCGCCAGAACGCCCAGGGCGTCGAACGCGAACGCGGCGCCACGCCCCGCCAAACGCTCGCCCGGCTCGAGCAGGTAGCAACACGAACGTCGACGCCGCCGGCCCCGCTCGACAGCAGGCTGGTCGAAGAGGTCGTCCACGGCGAAGACATCCGACGGCCGCTGGGCATCACCCGTACATATCCATCGGAGGCGGTCATCAGGTCGTTGCAGTATCAGGCGCGCACCCCGGTATCCCTGGGCGGTGCGAAGCAACTCATTGCCTCGGTCCAGTTGCGTGCCACCGACGCAGACGTGTCGATCGGAGATGGCCCAGAAGTCCGCGGCCCGGCACTGTCACTGCTCATGGCAATATCAGGGCGCAAGTCGGCGCTCGATGACCTCGAAGGACCCGGAATATCTGCGCTGGAGTGATCACGCCCGTGGCGTCCCGCAGAATTGACCACCAGCGAGACAGTCTGGCCGACAGCCCGCCCCGGACCGGTGGTTCCGCAAGCGGATCGCTCAGCGGCCTGCCGGAGAGACAACGTGTGGCGACGTCGGATCTGTGAACGACCGCGGAGGTACCGCCGCGGAGGTACTGCCGCGGTTCGAGTGCGCGGTCGGGCCGCTCGTACCGCCGATCATCCATCACCGGTGTCGGTCGCCCCTTCGCTGACCGACCGGACGGGTTTCGTTCACAGCCCGGACTATGCACCCGAGCCGTGAACCGGTAACAGCCATTGGCGCTGAGCAGATCACGGCGTAGGCCCAGCTGATTGGCCGCTGGTGGTCCCGCGCCGCTCCGACCGGCCGATGGCCGGCACCGACGCGATCGGGGGGCTGTACATCTGCTGGCCCGACAGCTCCTATCCTCTGCTGCCGACCTGACGGGCCGGCCTCACTGCAGGCGCCGGGCGAAAAACCGGTTCCCGTCGTCCCCCTCGAACTGCGGGACGCCGGTGTGCCCGCCCATATTGGCGTGCAGCGTCTTCTCCTTGGAGCCGAAGGCGTCGAACAGGTCCAGGGCCAGTTGCCGGTCGTTACCTTCGTCGTCCCACTGCAGCAGGACCTGCAGTGGAATGGTGACCTGCCGGGCCTCCTCGAACATGGTGCGGGGCACGAAACTCCCGGCGAACAGAAGGGCGGCCGAGATGCGCGATTCGACCACCGCCAGGCGGATGCCGATGGCGATCACCCCTCCCGAGTACCCGACCGGGCCGTCGATCTCGGGCAGCGAAAGGAGGGCGTTCAGGGCGGCCCGCCATTCCGGGACCGCCTTTTCGACCAGCGGGAGGACGAGCCGGTCGACGATCTCGTCGTCGACCGGCTCGCCGGCATCCAGCGCCCGGCGCAGGTCGGCGCGGGCCTGCTCGGCGGCGGCGGAACGGGGGCGGTCACCGCTCCCAGGGAGCTCGATGGTGGCCGCGGCGAAGCCCTCCGCCGCGGCGTGCCGGGCTCGGGCCGCCAACCGGGGGTACATCATGTGGAG
The DNA here is from genome assembly GCF_011603105.1 of Rhodococcus sp. A14. Taxonomy (NCBI): domain Bacteria; kingdom Bacillati; phylum Actinomycetota; class Actinomycetes; order Mycobacteriales; family Nocardiaceae; genus Rhodococcus; species Rhodococcus sp. A14. The sequence goes on from NZ_JAAOQS010000024.1 coordinate 67,507, forward strand.
TCCGCCGGGGTGGCCGACCAGGATCAGCGGTGCCGGTGCGGATGCAGATTTGGGCGTCCACAGGATGCCGGGGATCTCGCCGAGAGTGAATTCGCGTTCGAAGACGCCGTCGTCGAGGCGCTGTTCGGAGGTGAATTGCATTGTCGTGCCTTTCGAGAGTGCACTTGAACGGCGCTCCCGGACGACCTATCGCCCGACCGTGACCCCAGAGGGGAGCACCCATGTCGATACTGCGTTCACGGGTACCACCTCCTCGTTCTCTGGCACGGCCTCCGGAAAAGTAGCAGTGGTCGCCGTGATCCGCCAACAGGTTTTTCGTCACCGCAACCATTCCCGTTGGGCTGACGCAGGCGGTATTGACGTAATCGCACCCGACGAACACACCGCTTACGTCGCCCACAGCACCCCCACCAACGCGGTCAGCGTCATCGACACCGCCACCCACGCGATCATCGCGACGGTCCGGATTACCGAGCACCGGGCAACTCATCGCCGCCACGCCCACCAGCGTCGACGCGTACATCACGGCAATACGACACCGTCTCGGTCGCTTCCAACACAACTACGCCCACCGACCCGCCAACCACCACACCCACCCCACCCGGCAACCGGGTGGGGTGGGACCGTCTTCGGAAGCTGAGCCATCGGAGACAATTCGATCGGTGCACGCGGACCCGTGCCTAGCCACACAGGCAACGCAGGTGCCATAGTCGCGGTCTGCTCGGCCGAGCGCGGTGCCCACACCAACCGCGACGAACAGGCGCCGATGAATCCCTAATAGTGGACACCACCCGTTTCAGCCGACCGCGACCGGCATCTGCGCCTGAGCGTCGCGGAAGGCCTGCTCGATTTCGGCCGAAATCCGGCCACGAGGGGACACTTCGCGCCCCTCCCCGATCGCCCACTCACGAATCTCCCTGGACGACTTCTTCGCCGAAGCCATCTTCACCGCTGTCTTCTCCGCAGCCGTCGTCTTCGCGGCCACCCTCCTCGCGGGTGTCTTCCCGGGTGTCGTCGTCTTCGCAGGGACCTTCGTCACGGCTGCCTTCTTCACGGCCGTCTTCCGCGCCGGAGCGTTCTTCGCGACGATCTTCTTCACAGCGGCCTTTTTCTCCGGCGCCGTTTTCGCTTGAACCTTCTTCGCCTGAGCGTCATGGAAGGCTTGCTCGAGCTCGGCCGGAATCCGGCCGCGAGAAGACACCTCGTGACCCGCCCCGATAGCCCACTCACGAATCTCCCTGGACGACTTCTTCGCCGGAGCCTTGTTCACGGCCGTCCTCGTGACCGGCGCCTTCGGCGCGACCCGCTTCTTCACGACCGTCTTCTCCGCAGCCGCCTTCGTCGCAACTGTCTTCTTCGCAACTGTCTTCTTCGCAACTGTCTTCTTTACCGGCGCCGATTTCGTCTGAACCTTCTTCGCCTGAGCGTCATGGAAGGCTTGCTCGAGCTCGGCCGGAATCCGGCCGCGAGAAGACACCTCGTGACCCGCCCCGATAGCCCACTCACGAATCTCCCTGGACGACTTCTTCGCCGGAGCCTTGTTCACGGCCGTCCTCGTGACCGGCGCCTTCGGCGCGACCCGCTTCTTCACGACCGTCTTCTCCGCAGCCGCCTTCGTCGCAACTGTCTTCTTCGCAACTGTCTTCTTCGCAACTGTCTTCTTTACCGGCGCCGATTTCGTCTGAACCTTCTTCGCCTGAGCGTCATGGAAGGCTTGCTCGAGCTCGGCCGGAATCCGGCCGCGAGAAGACACCTCGTGACCCGCCCCGATAGCCCACTCACGAATCTCCCTGGACGACTTCTTCGCCGGAGCCTTGTTCACGGCCGTCCTCGTGACCGGCGCCTTCGGCGCGACCCGCTTCTTCACGGCCGTCTTCTTTACCGGCGGCGTTTTTGTCTGAACCTTCTTCGCCTGAGCGTCATGGAAGGCTTGCTCGAGCTCGGCCGAGATCCGGCCCCGGGATGACACCTCGCGCCCCTCCCCGATCGCCCACTCACGAATCTCCCTTGTTGTCTTCCTCGCCGAACCTTCTGAACCCCTCGGTGATACCGCCATGTGTCTCCTTCTTCGCCGGGCAACCGTCGAACGCACACAGTAACGGCAGGCGGCTTCTCCCGGTAATCAGGAAGCTCACCCGAACTGACAATTCACCGTCCCCAGCTCATCGCCGATCTGGGCAGGAAGTCACGGTCCTCTTGAAGCTCCACACTCACGACGCCCCAAGCTTCAGGCAGAACGAGCGCGGCTTACCTTGGCAATTAACAACATTGGTTGGCCGCAGCGACGACAGGCTTTAGAATTGCACTTCAGGTCCGGCGGTATCCATCAGGCCGAGTCACTCCGATCCGGATCAGCGATATCGAGCCGCATCTCTCGGGGCGGAACGCGTATCTGCGTGTTTCCGGAACGAGGCCTGAACCAGACAGCCATCCAATTGTGGGCCAGGAAATCCGGCTTTCGTTTCAGCCGTTCGGGAAATCGGCCAACTCCTGATATTTCTCTGATATTTCTCGAGAGGCCGCTTCCTGGTGGCCGTTGCTGAATACGATCTACGCCATCTGCTCGAAGTGCAAACCCGCCCGCTCAACAGCGTGAAAACCTCCTCACCGAGCACCATGGCATCCCCACGCCCCGGACACCAACGAATTCTTCCCAGAGTTGCTTTGTAGGCTGGTGCAGTGGGCTTGGAGGTTCTTGACGGAAGCGGACTGCCTTCTCCGATGCGAGTCCGGGATCGAGAATCTGCCACCGACCGATCTCGCCGAACGGGAGCAATCACGTGGTCGAGTGTGGACGCGTAGACCGCTGTCTCGCCCTTCGTGGCTAGCTCTTGAATCCGACTTCGACGACGTCGGACGCCGCGCTCTCCGACACAGACCTGATGTGGTGGATACTGCTACTGGCCGGGGCAGCGATCGGGGTTGACACGTGTTTGTCCTCACCGACCTGATTCAGACTCAGGCGGGCTGAGTCAGTAACCATCCACCGCCCGGGAGCCTTTCGCGCAGACAGATATCGCCCGGGGCACGGGTGGAAGAACCGTCCAAGGCCCAGTTCACCCGATCCAGATGACGACCCGATGGATGGCCGATCACAGAATGCCGGTCGACCTGAAGCCCAGACACGCCCCTCGCGCCGCGATGAAGTCGAGGGCCGTCAGTGCTTGGATCGCAACGGCACGGGTGGGGCTGTTTTCTGCTGGCGATGATTTTCCGGCCGAAGCGGGGTCAGTACTTGATATGAGGACACTCGCGATCACCCAGAACATCACCCTCGACGGCTCCATCGAGATGCTCGGCGACTGGTTCGATCCCGCGGACCAGGATCCGCAACTGCGCGAGGCGACCCGTCGGCAGTCCGAGCACGCGGATGCGATGCTGTTGGGTCGGCAGACGTTCGAGGACTTCCGCGGCTACTGGCCCCAACAGACCGACGACCAGACGGGGATCACCGACGAGCTGAACCAGATCCACAAGTACGTCGTCTCCTCGACCATGGCCGACCCCCAATGGCGGAACTCGACCGTGCTCACGGGCGACTGGATCACCCAGGTGCGGGATCTGAAGGGGAAGGAGGGCCGCGATATCGTGGTCACCGGCAGCATCACGCTGACCCACGCCCTGATCGTCTCTGGCCTGGTCGACGAGTACCGGCTGTTCGTGTACCCCGCTGTCCAGGGTCGGGGACGACGTCTGTTCCCCGACGGGTACGAGTTGCCGACGCTGCAGCTGGTGGAGGCCCGCGGCTTCCCGAACGGCGTATCTCTGCTGCGCTACACCATCTGAGGACATCACCCCCAGAGCAACCACCGGACGAACGATCTGCACACTCGATCCCGACGGCGGAACGGGACGAAACTAGCCTTCCCTCCATCCATTCGTGTCGAACCTGTCAACGGCTCGCCCCACAATTGTCGTCGAACCCAGAACAGACCCTGCCCGGCAAGCCCGAAATCGACCGTCCATTCGACGCGCGCAACGGGTGGGCAGCTTCCGGTTCTTCCTGACCGGGCAGCGATAAGAATGGACCGACGCCGTCGCCCGGATGCACGGCTACCAACCCGGCAAGGTGACCCTGACCACCGAACTGCTGCTGGCCCACAAGCATCCCGACGATCACCCGCGCGTCGCCCGAGTCCTGGACCGCCTGCACGACGACACCGGTCAGCTGACGCGCAATCACGGGCGGTGATCGAGCAGGCCGAGGGTGCTCCGATGCTGGTCTCCGGTATCCCCGCCGGGCTGGGTGGCCAACCCGCAGAACCCCGACCGAGTCACGACCGCGGTCGGGCACCGGTCCAGCCGGTCGGGCACTCGACCGGAACCGCTCCCTGAGCCGACGGTTTCCTCGAAAAGCCCGCGGCGAGTCGTATCCCGGACTGCCTAATCTCGACCCGACGGGATACGGCCCGCATCTCCAGGTTAAACCGCCCTCGGACGGACATCAATGGTCGGTTCGGGGCGGTCTTCGCCGTTCAGTCCGGGACCTTCGCGCCGCAGAACGACATCGACCATATCCATTCACAGCATCGGCAAGTCCGATCGTCCGCCGGACCGCACCGACCGGGCGGACGGCAAGGTGCGGGTACCTCGTTCCCACGGCGGGCCGCCACGCTGACGACAAGACCCTCCTTCAGCACCCCGATGTCAGCGCAGAATCGACTCAGAGGCAATGGGATTCAGGTCAGGGGGCCACGGCGTACCCGCTCCCGGCGGCCTTGGCCTGATACATCGCCGCGTCCGCGCGCCGGATCAGCGACTCTCGGGTTCCGTCCGGACCGGCGAGTGCGATGCCGACGCTGGCGGTGAACCGAAGACCGCGCCCGCCCGAACCGGGGCCGACCTGCAATTCGGTGACCCGGGTCGCGACCGTGATGGCGTCCTCGGCCGAGGCGATCTCCGGGCACACGATGAGAAATTCGTCGCCCCCGATCCGGGCCACGGTGTCAGCGGGACGCACCACCGACTCCAGCCGTTCGGCCCACTGGATCAGGGCGTCATCGCCCACCGCATGGCCGAGCCGGTCGTTGAGAATCTTGAACCCGTCGAGGTCGACCAGCAACACCGCAACCCTGAACTCGCTGCCGCGCGCCGCCTCCAATGCCGCATCGATCCGCCGATGTGCCAGGGCCCGGTTCGGTAGCCCGGTCAACACATCGTGCACGCTCTGATACCGCAGCGCCTCCTCCGCCTCGATGCGCCGGACCGCCGCCGCCAGCACCGCGGCCACCGAGCGCAGGAACATCACCTCCCGATCGGAATACTCCCGGGGGCGAGCACTCAACGCGGTCAACACACCCCACACCGACCCGGCGCGGCCGATGGGAACGCACACCCCGGACCGCAATCCGCCGGTCTTCATGGCGGCGGTGGAGAATCGGTTCTCTCCGTACCGGTCGGAGCAGACGATGGTCTCGTTGACCGCGGCCGCATATCCCAGTTGGGAATCGGCGGCGAAGGTCTGCGGGGCGGGTGGTTGCCCCCGGTAGGCGAGCACCCGCAATACGCCGCCCGGGTCGCCTGCCCGGGCCACCGCGGCGCAGTTGACACCCATCAACGCAGCCGCCGCGTCCGCCGCGCCCGCGAGTACGTCGTCGAGGTCACCGTCCACGGCGAGCCGACTCAGCTCGGCAAGAGCTTGTTGTTCGCGGGCCCGGTACGCCGCCGCCTCCATCGCCGTGTGCAGGCGTTGTTCGTGCTCCTGCGCCGTCCTCAGGTCCTGGGCGATGCAGGCGATCACCGCCGGGCGATGGTCGTCGGTGTGCTCGACCACGAAGATCGACACGGTCACCGGGATCGGTTCCCCGGTCAGAAAATGCCGGAACTCCGACCTGCCGTCCCACAGGCCCCGCTCGAGCAGGGCCGCTTCCATCTCCGGGGCCTGCACCACCCCGACATCGGTGAAGAACTCCGGCGCCCTGCGCGCCCCGACCGCGGCCTCGTCGGCCAACCCCATCAGGTGCCTCCCAGCGGGGTTGAGATAGCGCAGGCGACCGCTGTCGTAGTCGGAGACGGCGACCAGGTTCTGGGCACGTTCGATCACCATGAGCAAAAGGCGAGCGTCCGTCGCTGCCGATTCCATCCTGGCTGTCCCATCGAGGTGTCGAGGTGTAGAGGTGGTGTTTCAGTTCCGTGGCCCACCAGCGGTGTGTCAGCGAGCAGTGCGAGTGCCAGGTCGGCGATCCTGGGCATACATGGCTTCGATTCTCGCCTTGATTTCGGCGGTGCTCATCGTGCTGGGCCGCCGCAGCGTGCGGGGCGTGGACACGGAGATCGTCGGGTTCGTGGGTGTTGCCATGAGAAGTCTGCCTTCGTCGCTGTTTCTTGGGGGGCGCCGCCGTGAGCGGCCGCGTAGGTGTTGTCAGCAACCACGCACACATGTGATCTGATTCACACGCAATAGTGTTACGTTCTCCGCCACCCGCGTCGACCGACTGCACTCGCACGCCGGACCTCCCCTGGGCGACGGGGCCGCCACTCCCCTGTCCAGGAACCCTGTGGGCTGGGGACGTCGGCGCTCACCCTCCCCCCATCGCCCAGGTCGAGACCGGGTCGGTGTGTCCATCAGCGATGGTGGCACCCCTCGTCGCGATCCCCCGCTACGGGAAGGCCGCAGGGACGTACCGTCAGGCTCTGCCGTCCCGCGACCCGGGCACCGCCCGCGTCGTGGCCGTCTCGGACAACGTCGGAGAAGCGCCGAACTGCCGACCGAGCCGGTCACCTCGATGCTCGCGACGAGACTGCGGATGTGATGCCAGTTACTTTCGAGCGATTCCCTTCAGCATCGAGCGCCGGGTCGCTACCATCGTTAGCACACCCTTTATCACCTCTCGAGAGGCGGCACGGGTGGATCCTCCGGGTTCGTCCCGGTCCCACCGATGTCGAGCCCAGGCATCAACGCACCGACACGCCCTGTGGACGTGGTGCCGCACCGTTTACAGTCCCGGAACCCGGCCTGTCGCTGCCGCTACCCGACTGCTGACTCTCGGGCATCAGGAGTGAAACCGCGATGTGTCGAGGAGTCATGTCGCACAACACTTTCAGACTGCACGGCAGTACGCGCCCGGTCCGACCCGGTTGCTTCCAAGGAGGTCCATCCCACCCACGCCGCCACATCGGCCTGCCCTGCACACACCCTCGGCAACAAGCCCAGGCCCGCCGGCCACACCCACGCGCCGCGCCGCCCTTGCCGACGGATCGGCTCACTGCTCCACTCCGAAAGCGACCATTCCGCTGTGCCTCATCATTTCCACCACCCCCGCGACCGGGACTGGCAACACCGCGCCTCCTGCCGCGGCACCGACACCGAAATGTTCTTCTCCCCCGACGGTGAACGCGGCAACGTCCGCGCCCAGCGTGAGCACGCCGCCAAACAGGTCTGTCACAACTGCCCCGTGCTCGCCGACTGCCGCGCCCATGCCCTCACCGCCACCGAGGCTTATGGCATCTGGGGCGGGTTGTCCGAGAACGAACGCGCCCGCCTCACCCGACGCACCCGCCTCCCGGCCCGACCCCGCGAGTGTGGCGCGCCGCCGGACCCTTTAACCTGGCGGATCCGAACACCCAGAGCGTGAAGGTAGAACAGTCATGGCCACCGACTACGACGCACCACGAGTCACCGAATCCGACGAGTCGACGGACACGTCCCTCGAACAGCTGACCGCCAGCCGGAAGGACACCCAGTCCCCCGCGGTGGACGTCGAGGACACCGACACCGCAGAGTCCTTCGAACTGCCCGGCGCCGACCTGTCCGGCGAAGAACTAGCCGTCCGCGTCATCCCCAGGCAGACGGACGAATTCACCTGCACCACTTGCTTCCTGGTCCACCACCGCAGCCGCCTCGCCGACAGCGAGCAGCGGATCTGCCGAGACTGCACCTGAGAACCGAGATACTTCGCGTGTCTCGGACACTTTCTGAGTGCTCAAAGCTGGGTGCACGCGCACCTCGCATCCCGAAATTCTGAGCTTGATGGCGCTCGCCGAAAATGGATCTGGCGCACTTTTCGTGATTCTGTTGTCGGCCTTAGCTATACGGTGTGGATGACGCGCTTGCGGAGCAGGTCCAGGTTTGCGCGTCCGTACATCTGACGTTTAAGCATTTTGATGCGATTGATGTGTCCTTCAACAGGCCCGGAGCTGTAGGGCAACGTCAGCCCTGCGGTGACGGCGTCGAGGTCTCGGCGCAAACCTGTGACGAAGGACCGAAGTGCCCGATCTCCTTTGGTGTCAACGGCCGTCATCCAGGCGCCGAGGTCGCTCCCGCGCCGCTCGATCATGATCTCGGCGAAGTCGTGGACCAGCTCTCGGGTGGTGGCCAGGGCGGGACTGCGTTCGAGCAGCGCATCGAGCCCAGTGCGTTCGTCGGCGGTGAGCCGATCCGGGTGGCGGGTCAGCCAGCCGGTGGCCTGCCGGACCGACGGCGAAGCGGGTCCTGATGAAAGCGGATTGAGAGCGCTCCGCAACGGCTGCAGGTAACGGCGGACAGTCTTGTCGCTGCCGCGGTAGCCCAACAGGGCGATCTCACGAGTGAGCCGGGCGGCATCGGTGCACCCGGCATTGAAGCGTTCGTGGAGGTGGGGCTTGAACTCGTCGAGCAAGCTGGCGCGGCACTCCGCCTTGGTCAGCAGCTCCTCGACCTCGCTGGCGCGGGCGAATCGCCGTACCGTCCTGCGGTCGAGTGAGAGCTTCCGCCCAATCGCGGAAATCGACATGCCCTGGGAGGCCAGTTGCCGGACAGCGGTATGCCGTTCGCGGGTTCGGGTGACGAGCCGGCCATCGATCGGCTCGCTCGCGGCGTGGACGATCTCATCGATGCCACCCGTGACGACGCCGACTTGATGGGCATCCTCATCGGGCAGACGCAGGTCGGTGCGGTGACGGGTGACGGTCTTCTCCACCGCCTCGGCCAGGTTGTGCCACAGGTGCCAGCGGTCGGCCACCTGGACGGCGTCCGGAGCACCGATCCGGATGCCTTCGGCATAGGCGCCGGCGCGGTCACGGCACACCACCTCGGTGCCGGGATGCTCCTTCAGCCAGTCGGCAACGGTGTCCGAAGTGCGGTCGGCGAGCAGGTCGATCGGCCTGCGGGTGACCATATCCAGCACGAGGGTGCCATACACGTGACCGCGGCGGATCGCGAAGTCGTCGATGCCCAGGACGCTGACCTCGCCGACCTTCGGATCGCTCATGGCCCGGACCGCCCGCAACAGGGTGTCCCTGCCGACAGCAACCCCGAGGCGAGTCGCAAGCCGGGCCCCGGCCCGCCCGGCCACGGCCAATCCGATCGCTGTGACCATCGCGCCGAGGACGGGCGTGCGTCGTGACCGTGATTCGGTCAGACCCGGTACCTGCTCGGCGAAAGTCTTTGCCGTGCAATCAATGGTGTCACAGAAGAATCGACGCACCCGAAGGTCGATCATGACCGGATGCCCACCGATCGCGGTGTCGGCCAGCTGTCGGCGGTACCGAGAATGCACGCGAGCAGACTCACCATCACAGCCCGGACACCGTCCCCGGTCGCCCTTCGGCTCTGCGGCGATACGGATCGTAGAACCGACCCGACGAACCCCCGCGACAACGACACCAATCAGGTGAGGCAGCAACGCCCGCACGCCCTCGAAATCACACGCCGACGATCTTCACCCGCCGCAGGTCAGCACACCGAGGCGACACGCCGAACACCTTCACGAGAAGTGCGCCAGATCCCTGAAAATTCTCAGTTCTGCTTACCGAAAGTGCTCACCCGTGTGGCTCCGCCGATGAGGGCGGGTCTCCTTCGATGCTGGTGGTCTCTGACCACGCACCAGCGCCCGCGAAGGAGACCCGCATCTCATGTCGATAGGGGCGGAGGACGTGGAAGTACACGCACTGCACAAGCAGGGTTGGACGATCTCCGCGATCGCCCGACACACTGGACGCAACCGTCGCACCCATCCGCAACGACATCAACGGCGTCACCACGCCCGGCGTCCGCAAACCCCCACGTGAGGACCCGTTCGGGCCGTTCGTCGAGTACGTCACCTGCCGGCTGGCCGAGGATCCGCACCTGTGGGCTCGCACCCTGTGCGACGAGCTCGAAGAGCTCGCGTACCGGTTGTCGTATCCCACGCTGACCCGGCAGATCCGGAACCGCAAACTCCGCCAGGTATGCGAGGCCTGCGCGACGGCCACCGATCGGGCGGACGCGATCATCGGCCATCCGCCGGGCCTGCAGGCGATTTTGCACCGCAATCTGATGCCGCGCCCACCGGTCAGCGATCTGTTCGGCGCCGACGGGCGCCGGTGGCTGTTCCGTCAGGAGCTGCCCGAGGACGAGCATCACGCAATCGGAGCGCTGTTGCGGCAGCTGGACCTTCTCGGCAGCGAACTCGCCACCGCAGACCGCGAGTTGGCGATCGAGGCGTTCGCCGATCCGGTGGTGCGCCACTTGATGACCATCCCCGGAGTCGATGCGGTGGTCGGGTTGTCGGTGGTTGCTGCCGTCGGTGATTTCGGGTGGTTCGCCTCGGCCGAGAAATTGGTGGCCTAGTTGGGTCTGCATCCGAAGATTCGGCAGTCCGGGAATCAGCCGGCCAGTCACGGTCACATCACCAAGTCCGGTCGTGCGCAGACTCGCGGCATGCTGGTCGAGGCGGCGCGGGTTGCCTCCCGCACCAGAACCATTGTGGGCGTTCTACAACCGGATCAAAGCACGGCGCGGACCTCAAGTCGCGGCGGCGGCCCAGATTCCGCGACGTCTTCTGTCGGGAATCAGCTAGACGGGCCGATATCCCTTCTGCACACGCGACACGCTGAAGTCACGTTCGGGCGACCTACGGCTGACCGAACTCGGTGCGGAGACCGAATCGACCGCGCGCCGGTTGCAGTCCCGGCGAACGTGACCAATGGCCCTGCCGTGCCGATCCGGTCCGGGGTGGAATGGAACGGTTCGGGTCGCGTCCGGCGACCACGGCTTCCAGCAGGAGGTCCCCCGATGTTGCGCGGAGCGATTCCCGTCGGCCGGATAGCCGGCATCCGGATCTCGGTGCACTGGTCGCTCATCGCGACACTGGCGCTGCTGGCTTCGCTGCTGTCGCTGTCGATATTGCCCATGCAGCTCGCCGGGCGGCCCACGTCGCATTACTGGATCATCGGCACGGTGACCGCGGCACTGTTCATCCTGACTCTCGTCGCACACGAATTCGCTCACTCCGTGGTCGCACGCCGCCACGGCGTCTCGGTCGACCGGGTGACCCTGTGGTTGCTCGGCGGGATGTCCGAGTTGCGCGACGAACCACCCGATCCGCAGGCAGATCTCCACATCGCCCTCGCCGGACCGATCACCAGCCTGCTCATCGGTGTGACGTCCCTCGTCGTGGCCTTCTCGGTCGAACAGATCACCGGTCCGCTCGTGACCGCTGGCCTCATCTGGCTCGGGACTGCGAACCTGATCCTCGCGATATTCAATCTGCTGCCCGGCGCACCCTTGGACGGCGGCCGGGTGCTCCGTGCCGTCCTGTGGCGTCGCAGCGGCGACCGACTGGCTGCCACCACGTCCGCGGCCCGGAGCGGACGGACCCTCGGACTGGCGCTGATCCTGCTCGGCGGAGCACAGGCAATACTGCTCGGAAGCGTGGGCGGGCTGTGGTTGATGCTGCTCGGGTGGTTTCTCCGCACGGCGGCGAATGTGGAACTGATGACCGCATCGGCACGGCACCGACTCGGGGACCTTCACGTAGCCGACGCGATGACACCCACTCCCCTCGCCGCGGCCGCGGGCGACACCGTCGAAGGATTCCTCGCCACCGCGGCATCGTCGTCCCACCACCGGCTCTTCCCGGTCGTCGACCCGAACATGCACCCCATCGGAGTGATCACCCTGAGTGACCTGGCCCGGACAGCCCCGGCGGCGCGAAGCCGGACAACCATCGGATCACTCGCCCGGCCCCTGCCCGACGCCGACATCGTGACGAGTGATGCCCTGCTGGCGGACGTGGCCACGGCGGTACTGCTCCGACCGGGTCTGGATCTGATCGCAGTCGTCGACGGTGGGCAGCGCCTGACGGGTATCGTCACGGCCACCGATCTCGTGCGGGTGTGCGACCGGACCGCGCTCGGACTTCCCCTCCGCCACCACCCGACGACCCCCGGCAACGGCGGCGGACTCGACTGAACGTGGCGGGCAGCGGATCATTCACCTCGCCCCGGAACAGACCAACGGACGGTTCACCACCGCCACATGACGGCACTACGCTCCGCCGGTCCGCGTCCCCGCCCTCACTCCTCGAGCAGCCCGCCAAGGTGAGGACCTTCTCCCCTACGGCGCCATCACAGCAGCGGCGACGATGGTGGGGACTCGATGATCCGCGTAATCCGGGACCTGCTGCCGTGGGGGCGATCGGCAAGCGGTTTGCCTGGGCAGGCGCCTGACCCTTCGCACCACGGAGCAGTTTCGGGAGAACACGACCAACCGAGCCGAGGAGGCGGCGTGGACGGCGACCGCACAGCACAGACGGCCACCCGCAGTGGCCTGAAGAGTTCCGAAGCGGCCGCGCGCCTGCGCCGGGACGGCCCGAATCAGCTCCCAGCACCGAGCCGAGTGCCCTGGTGGCGAAGGCTGTTCGCCCAGTTGACACATTTCTTCGCGCTGTTGTTGTGGTTCGCGGCCGTTCTCGCCCTCGTAGCGGGAATGCCCGAACTCGGCATCGCCATCGTCGTGGTGATCGTCGTCAACGGACTGTTCGCCTTCGCTCAGCAGGAGCGGGCCGAAAAAGCCGCCGACAAGCTCGGGGAACTGCTCCCGACCTCGATCGTCGTGCGACGCGACGGTGAACTGAGCCCCGTGCACACCCGCGATCTCGTGGTCGGTGACGTGGTCGCGCTCGGTGGCGGGGACCGGGTCCCGGCGGATCTCACCCTGGTCGTGTCGGAGCGGTGCTCGTTCGACGAGTCGACACTCACGGGTGAGAGCGAGCCGGTGTTCCGGGCGACGGGCACCCCAGTCCTCGCGGGCACGTTCGTGGTCGAGGGCGAGGCCGAGGGCGTCGTGACGGCGACCGGGGCCCGTACCCGTCTCGCCGGGATCGCCGCGCTGACCACCTCCGTCCGTCGTCCGCCCGGCCAGCTCGACAAGGAGATCCAGCGGATCGTACGCACGCTCGCGTTCGTCTCCGTCGGTGTCGGTGCCGTCTTCTTCGCGGTGTCGTTGCTCGTGGGCATCTCCTGGACGAATGCCTTCCTCTTCGCCGTGGGCATCACGGTCGCGCTGGTGCCGGAGGGCCTGCTCCCGACCGTGACGCTGTCCCTCGCGATGGGAGCCCAGCGCATGGCACGCAGTGACGCACTCGTCCGGAACCTCGAGGCCGTCGAGACACTCGGCGCCACCACCTTCATCTGCACAGACAAGACAGGGACTCTCACCCAGAACCAGATGAACGTCGTCGAAGTGTGGACTGCGGACGGGTCCGTGTCGGTCCACGGTGAGGGATACGAACCGACAGGTTCGGTGGCGGGCGCGCCGTCGGCCATCGCTCGAGCCGCGGAAGCCGGGAGGGCCGGAGTCGCGGCCTCGAAAGGACGGATCGTCCACAAGGACGGCGAGTGGCACCCCGTCGGTGATCCGATGGAGGCGGCGATCGCGGCCTTCGCGGCGCGTCTCTTATCGCCGGATTCACCGGTGCCGGCAGAGGAGGTGGTCAGACGTTTCGGTTTCGACCCGCGACGACGGCGTGAATCGGTGATCGTGCGCGGGCAGCTGTTCCTCAAAGGAGCGCCCGACGCTGTGCTTCCCCGCTGCGCCGCCGGAAGGGCGTTGCTCGTCCAGGCCCACTCCGCGGTCGAGGACATGGCCTCCCGAGGCCTACGGGTGCTTGCGGTGGCCCGCCGTGAACTCGACGACCCCGGCTCCGACGCCTCGCCCGACCTCATCGAGCGCGATCTGGAATTGCTGGGGTTGCTCGGTTTGGAAGATCCGCCGCGCACGACCGTGCCCCGGGCACTTGCGGCGGCGCGCAGCGCCGGCATCCGAGTCGCGATGCTGACCGGCGATCATCCGTCGACGGCGCACGCCATCGCCCGCGAGATCGGCCTGCTCGGCCCCGACGACATGGTTGTCCAGGGCGCGGACCTGCCCGCGGACGATCAGATCCTCGGCGCCCTCCTCGATCGCGACGGGATAGTCGTCAGCCGGGTGTCTCCGGAACAGAAACTTCGCGTCGCCAAGGCTCTGCAGGCCCGTGGACACATCGTGGCGATGACCGGGGACGGAGTCAACGACGGTCCGGCATTACGTCAGGCCGACATCGGGGTGGCGATGGGCCGGGGCGGAACCGACGTCGCCCGCGAAGCCGCGGATCTCGTGCTACTCGACGATGATTTCGCCACCATCATGACCGCAGTCGAACAGGGACGTGCCACATACGCCAACATCCGCCGGTTCCTCACCTACCATCTGACCGACAACGTGGCGGAGTTGACGCCATTCGCCTTGTGGGGGTTGTCCGGTGGCCTGTTCCCGCTGGCATTGAGCGTGCTGCAGATCCTGTGCATCGACATCGGAACGGACCTCCTACCCGCCCTCGCATTAGGCGGCGAAGCGCCCAGTAAGGGGGTCCTCGAACGGCCACCGGAACGCCGGCATCTGGTGGACACGTCGTTGTTCACCAGGGTCTTCGGTGTTCTCGGTCCCACCGAGGCGCTGGTGGAGATGACGGCGTTTCTCGTTGCCCTCATGGTGGCAGGGTGGCGGCCGGGCGGCGAGTTCCCCACCGGCTCTGCATTACTGGCCGCGTCGGGGGCCGCGTTCACGGCGGTGGTGCTGGGACAGATCGGGACCGCGTTCGCGTGCCGGAGCACCAGCCGACCGCCGTGGGCGATGGGGTGGACGACCAATCGACTGCTTCTGTGGGCGGTCCTCGCCGAGCTCGGCACACTGGCGTTCTTCCTGCTCGTCACTCCCGTCGCGGACCTTCTGGGGCACACGGTGCCGCCCACAGAAGGGTTCGTCGTCGCGGTCCTGGCCATTCCGGCAGTGCTCCTCGCCGACTACACCCACAAGCGAGTGCGGCAGCGTCGTAAGGCCGTCGGTGCTCGGCCGGTGGCCTAGCCGGTCACGCCGGTGAGAGAGCCGCGCCTACCCGACGGCCTCTTCGCCCTTGGAATCGACCTCCGTCGCCCACTGCGATTCGGGTTCGGCGTTCAGAGGCTTCCTTTCCGGATGACTCGACCTGCGTTTCCGTCCTGGGGAATCCCGGGTATCTGCGGGTGCAAATCCTGGTGTGAGATCAGTTCGAGGTCGAAATGCACCGTTGCTCCGTCGTGGTGCAGTGCGTCGGTCCAGCCCTGTTCGGTGATGACCGCGAGCATGAGGGTGTTCTCCGCGAGGATTTCCGCGGTCAGGTGTGCCACACCGTGAAGGTAGGCGGCCGTTCCCAATTCCCGCACCAGCTGTGTGCCGATGCCGTGCCGTTGTTCGTGGCCGGTGACCGCGAGTGCGATCTCGGCGCCGATGTTTCCGGGGGTGGTGTCGGTGACGACGTAGTTGGCGACGCCGACAAGGTGATCATCTTCGAAGGCGCCGAGGGACAGGTGCGCGTAGTCCTGCCGACAGATCTGTGAAGCGAACTCGCCGAGATGTTTCGGCCGCGGAGCGAAGAAACGCAGATAGGCATCCTCGTCGGACAGCTGCTCGTGCAGCTGCACCACCGCGTCACAATCGCCTGGGCCGAGCGCGCGGGTGGTGACACCGGGGATCGCGGTGTCGGTCGCGGACGCGGGCACCACCCTGGCTTGCGCGGTCGGCCGGCGCGCCCGGCCGGGTTCGCCGAGTGGCGGCCGGGGTGGGCAGACCATCGTCGGGCACCGGCAGTGGTGGAACAGGTACGGGCTCACCGATTCACCGGCCCCAGCCGCTACTGCGCGCCGTCGCCCGTGGGTTCCGATGACCACCAGTTGCGCGCCCACTGCGCGTTCGCTCAACGCCTCCCGCGGCTGGCCGGGCACCACGGATGCGGTGACAGCGACGCCCGGGAACGCCGCCCGTGCCGCGGACAGGATGCCCTCGAGGGTGTCCAGACCTGTGGCCTGCTCGGGTGCCGGCGCGGTGGGCTGGGAGTGTACGGCGATCAGTGGGGCACCGAACAGGTCCGCGTATTCGAACGCCACCATGGCGGCTTCGGCGCTGTCGGTGTCGCGGTCGACACCGAGGACCACGGGCCGCTGGTCGGGAACCTGCCCCGGCTGCCCCCGCCAGATGATGATCGGGCACGCGGTGTGTTCGGTGACGGTGCCGGCCCGCGAGGTCGCCGCCAGCACGTCGGTGCTTCCGGCGTCGGGGTGCCCGAGTACCACCAGCCGCGCGTCCTGGCCTGCGGTGGCCAGTGCTCGCGTGGTGGTCGGGTCGATGCATTTGCTGCTGGCTTCCTCGATCAGCGCACCACTCACGTCGAGATCGGGGAACCGCCGGTGGACGACCGCGATCGCATCGTCGACGACTGCGGTCGCCCTCGTATACGGTGCCCCGGCGGCCGGGTGGTGGGTGATGTCCGTCCAGGTGTGGTCGGCACCCTGAACGATGTGGACGATGCGTAGCGGGCAGTGCAGGCGGGCGGCCAGGGCGGCGGACCACAGTGCGGCGTCGCGCCCGATGGGTGGTTGGTCCACGGTGACCACGATCGGGGCTTGTTCGTGTGCAAGCATGAGTCTTCCTCATGATTCGGCCGGCTGCGACGTCCCCCGTCATCGTCTCCGCCGCCACGCATGTGCGCGATGGGCGGTGCCGTGCTCGACTTCAACCTCGTTGATCAAGCAGTGTGGCGGGACTGCACCCCGAGGGCGTGCACGTTGCGGGCTTGCGGTTGGTTCGTCGTGATTCCGTCGATCTCGTAGACCACCACCTCACCGTCGTGGAGGGTGCCGAAGCCGTCTCCGGCGATCGCCGAGAAGTGCACGAAGACGGCCGCCGCCGTCATCGGGCGTGATGAAACCGAACCCCTGCTCAGGGTTGAACCAGTGGACGACTCCGTGTTCGCGCGTCGGGGGAACGACCGCGCAGGGCCGCTGGTCATGATGATCGCCGAAGGAGGTCGGTTCCCACCGCGATGGCGGCCAGGCCCAGTACACACACCACCGCCCCGACGACAACGTTGGACCAGATCATCGCGGTGCCGGTGGTCACACCGGTGACGAGCCAGGGGGATACGACCAACCAGATCCCGAGCACCGGCGCGACAAAGGTCATGCCGTGGGTGCGGCCGTAGGCCGACCCGAACGCGGCCGCCAACAGCGCGACCGCGAGACCGGCGATCAGGTTCGACATGGTGAGCGAACTCTGGTCGGCGAAGCCGATGATCCAGGCGGACGCCGCGCCGTACAGTCCGGACAGCAACATCAGCCCGTCGGCGACCTGGGCGGTGGGCTGTTCGGCCGCCTGGTCGTAGCGTTGGCGCAACGCGACGATGTCCGGATGGGTGTGGATCGGGATGTGTGTCGAGGACGACATTGTTCTCAACTCCTACTGGGCGGCGGGGAGGGCCCGCACGGGCCTCCCCGCCACGGGTTCATTGACTCGGGAGGGCTTTCGGGGCGCAGATGGCTTCGACGAATGCGCCGACGGCGTGTTCGGGCAGGTGCCGGGCGATGTCGGCTTCACTGATCATGCCGACCAGCCGGTGCTCGTCGAGGACGGGCAGGCGGCGGATCTGGTGTTCTTCCATCACGGTGACGACCTGTTCGACGCTCGCGCTGGAATCGACGTGGTAGGTGCTGCCCTGTGCGAGATCACCCGCGGTCATCGTGTTGGGATCTGTGCCGGCGGCAACGCATTTGAGGACGATGTCCCGGTCGGTGATGATGCCGTGGAGGCGGTCGTCGTCACCGCAGATCGGCAGCGCCCCGACGTCCAACTCCCGCATGCGTTGCGCGGCGGTGGTGAGGGTGTCGTGTTCGCCGATGCAGGTTGCACCGGTGTGCATGATGTCACGTGCTGTGGTCATGAGTGGTGATCTCCAAAAGTCGTTGTCAAAGAATGGAATTCATCCGAGGAAGCCTGATTCTGTCAGCGGTGTCGGGGTCCGGTGACCGCGCTCGACAGCAGGTAGCAGCCCAGCACGACGGTGGCCAGCGAGGCGACCGCGAACGCGAACGCGATGGTGCTCCAGGCCGCGAGCGCGGCAAGCACGAGCCACAGGGCCGCGACGATCGGGATGATCGTCTTGGGCATGCTGTCCTCGATATGCGGGGTCACCCACCGGGACCGGGGCGATGGTGGTGGTGATCAGCCTGGTCCCGAGTTGCCGACCGCGCGTCAGTTGTGGCCGTTACCGGCGGCGGCCGTCTTCGTGATTTCGATGTGCTTTTCCGGGGTCGGGGATTCGGTGACCGGCATCGTCACGGTGAGGATGCCGTCGGTGTAGGACGCGTCGATGTCGTCTTCCTTCGCCCCGGCCGGCAACGGCATCGACCGGTAGAAGCTGCCGTAGTGGAATTCCGACCGGGTGCCTTCCTTGTGTTGTTCGGTGCGTTCGGCCTTGATCGTCAACTGCCCGTCCCGGACGCTGATGTCGACGTCCTTGGCGGGGTCGATCCCGGGCAGTTCGGCGCGCAACGTGTACCGGCCTTCGTCGAGGTGTTCCTCGACGCGGATCATGTGACCCTCGAGGGACGTCCACGGGGGCATCGACTCGAATCGGGCCATCAGATCCGACCAATCCGGCAATGCCGGCCACGACGACTGGCTGGGACGGCGGGGGGACAAAATACTCATGGCTGACTCCAGAAACTGGGAGGTGGTTGTTTGACCTTTCGGAGTCCACTCCCCCTCGGGATCTGGCAGTAGGGCCAACGGTCCTTACCTCGAGAACTTCCCCGGGACGGCGACCATCCTGGCCCGGGGCATGCTCGACGGCGGGCCGGGGTTGTCGAGGTCTACCGATCCGCAGCGCGAGCGCGCAGGATCAACTCATGGGCTTGTTCGAAGTGTGCGCCAACATCGACCCCACACACACCGTCCTCATCGTCCGTGACTCCTCCGGGGAGGTGGTGCACCGCATCGAGAAGCCGCCGCGATGGGGTCTGCTGCCGGAAGGATCCATCGATTTCGCCGCATTGGAGTCGGCATTGCTCACGTTGGGATACCACCGGGCCCCGGACGCGGATTGGGTCACCGGCCATTGGTCAGCCCACACCCTCGCCGAACCCGCGCCGGGCAGCCGTTCTCCCGATAGCCCCCGCTGATCCGAGGTGCGCGAGGAGCCACGGGTGACCGTCGACACCGGTCGCCGGAAGTTGGCGAGCGATCGCGACGGTACACGCAGCGAGGACTGGGAACACCGCCTGCTTCCAGACTGCGATGGCCCACAAGTGAACTCCTCCACTCACCATGCACAGGACACCCTCGCACCGAACAGGACGGATACCCCGTTCATTCGCTCGTGCCGAGCAGGCGCCAAGACCCGAACCGCGGTCCACACAGGCGTTATCGCCGAAGGGATTGGCCGCCTTGCGGCAGGAATGCCGGGTACTCCCCCTCTACGGCGAGGTGTCTGTCGGCATTCGCAGCGACCACACGCGATGTTCGCAATGTCTCTTCTAGTTGACGGTGGGTGCGGCTGTGGCCGGGTAGGGCGACGAAGTCGTCGACGGGTTGCCGTCCCTCGTGTCGATGTTCGACTGCCCCATGACCGGTTGGGTGAGGGGTGCGGCGGCGGCCGTTTCGCGGGACAGGAACGCCGCTACTTCGCCGATCGCACTCATCAGCGGGGCCGGGAACACCACCGTGGTGTTCTTCTCGACCCCGAGCTCGAGAAGTGTCTGCAGATTGCGCAACTGCAGGGCGAGGGGGTGGGCCATCATCGTGTCCGATGCTTCGCCGAGCGCCGCTGCCGCCCGCGCTTCCCCTTCGGCGGCAATGATCTTCGCTCTCTTCTCCCGTTCGGCCTCGGCCTCGCGGGCCATCGCCCGTTTCATGGTGTCGGGCAACTGAATGTCCTTGAGCTCGACAAGAGTGACTTCGACGCCCCACTCGAGGGTGGTGGTATCGAGGATCTGCCGGATGCTTCCGTTGATGACCGCGGTGTCGGACAGTGCCTCGTCGAGAGAATGCTGCCCAACGACGTTCCGCAGCGTGGTCTGGGCGATCTGGTTGATGGCGCTGTCGACGTTCTCGATCACGACCACCGATTTCCTCGCGTCGACGACCCGGAAGTACGCGACCGCAGCGATGTCGACACTGACATTGTCCCGGGTAATGATGCCCTGGGACTGAATCGGCATGGTCACGATCCGCATCGAGACCTTCGTGAGGTTGTCGACGACCGGGATGATCAGCCTCAAGCCGGGATCGTGGACGGCAATGATCTTCCCGAGCCGGAAGTGCACCCCTTTCTCATACTGCTTCACCACACGTATCGAGGCCGACAGCAGTAAGGCCACAACGACGACGATGGCGACAATGACGATGGTGGCTGTCACGACGACTCCAACCTCTCCTGGAACGATGCTGTCTTCCAGTGAACCCGTCAGTGGCCGGGGACATCAGGGTCCATCGTCACCAACAGCCGACGATCTTCGGCACGGCACTGCCTGGCCGCCATCACCCGCGGTGCGCAGAGGGCACCTCGCGCTCCGAACTTGATTCGATATCCGGCCACGCCTGGCGGTCCGGGCGTCCGGCACATTCAGCCCCGTCGTGCGACCGGACCCTGCGATGCTGACTTCATGCTCCCGGAATCGGGACTTTGGGTTGCGTTCCGGACTTCACCGCCGGACGTGGTTGCCCGTCGAGTCCTGCCTACCGGTGAGGTGATGCGTTCTCGTGAAGGACCAAGGTCCCACCGGTTGGTAACGGCTGGCCCTGTCGAGGGTGAGGGATCGGGCGCAGGGTGGTGAACAACCTGGGTAGGAGGTGGCTCCCGATGCCGTTTCTCGATCGCCGCGACGCAGGACGTCGGTTGGCCGGGCGACTCCAGGCCTTTCGCGACGAGAACACCGTGGTTCTCGGTTTGCCGCGAGGTGGTGTTCCCGTTGCCTACGAAGTGGCCCGCGCGCTGGACGCCCCTCTCGACGTGATCGTCGTACGCAAGCTCGGCGTTCCCTACCAGCCCGAGTTCGCCTTCGGCGCGATCGGCGAGGACGGGGTGCGCGTGCTCAACGACGACGTTGTTCGCATGGCGCACGTCACCGCCGAGGAGCTCACGATGGTGGAGCAAACCCAGCGGGCCGAGCTGCAACGCAGAAGCGCACGATTTAGGCGCGCGCGCCCACGGGTTCCGCTGACCGGGCGGACCGCGGTCATCATCGACGACGGGATGGCGACCGGCGCCACCGCCCGCGCGGGATGCCAGGTGGCCCGGGCACACGGCGCGGCGCGGGTGGTGCTGGCCGTTCCGGTGGGATCTCGCGAGGCGATCCACGACCTGGCCGGAGAAGCCGACGAGGTGATCTCGCTGGAGGCTCCGACGTGGTTCGACGCCGTCGGGCAGTGGTACGTCCATTTCGGGCAAACCTCCGACGACGAGGTCTGCGACCTGTTACGCCGCGCCGCCGAACGCGTCCCGGAACCGGTTCCGCCACCGGCAGCCGACCCCCTGCTGCGGGACGAGGAGGTAACGGTTCGGGCCGGGCAAGTGTCGCTGACCGGGCACCTCACCGTCCCCGAGAATCCGGTCGGCATCGTCGTGTTCGCACACGGCAGCGGTAGTAGCCGACACAGCCCGCGCAACCGCTACGTCGCCTCGGTGCTCAACCGGGCCGGGCTGGGTACCCTGCTGTTCGACCTGCTCACCGCGGAAGAGGAAACCCACCGGGCCAGGGTCTTCGACATCGAGCTGCTCGCGCAGCGGCTGGTCGCGGTGACCCGGTGGTTGGGCACCCAAGCGGAAGTGAACGATCTCCGGATCGGCTACTTCGGGGCGAGCACCGGCGCCGGCGCGGCACTCCGGGCCGCGACCGACCCACAGGTCGACGTCGCCGCCGTCGTCTCCCGCGGCGGCAGGCCCGACCTCGCCGGCGACGAGCTGGCCGCCGTGCGCGCACCGACACTGCTCATCGTGGGCGGAAGTGACGACGTCGTGCTGGAACTCAACCGGCGGGCGCAGGCGGCCCTGACATGCGAGAGCGCGCTTGCGGTGGTGCCCGGCGCCACCCACCTGTTCGAGGAGCCGGGCACCCTCGAACAGGTCGCCGTCCTCGCCCGCGACTGGTTCGCCGAGCACCTGGCGCCGACCCGATCGGACGAGCAAACCGGGTCCGGGACCCGATGACTCTTCACATTGACTCCGGTACGGCCAACCGCCCGCTCGCGGACGTCGCGCTCGAGGGCTGGACATGCGCCACGTTCCGGCCACCGACATCGTGGCGCAACGGGACACTGCGTCGCCGCGGCAAATGTGTTCACTCGCGCCTCTGCCGGCCGAGGCAATCGCCCGCCTGCACAGTGACGGGCAGCGGGACAACCTCCTCCACCGCACGTGACGAGGTGGTCCCATGATGGATGACCGGTGACGACCTCCGGGCAGGACGAGGACCTGCTGCTCGCGGTTGTCCGGGATCTCGTGGCCGAACGGCGCACCGTCGATCGTGCGGCGCCCGCGACGCTCGACAGCGAGTTCGGCCATGACCTCGGGCTGGACAGCCTCGGTGTCACCGAATTGCTCGCCCGTACCGAAGATGCGTTCGGGGTGAGCCTGGACCGCGGCGTCCTCGCCACCGTAGAGACGCCCCGTGATCTTATGACCGCCGTGCGCCGCGCCCCGTCGCGGAGCCGTCTGCCGTCGATACCCGTGCGGCACCCCGCGCCACCGCCGATCGCGCGGACTCCGGACGCGACCGCCACCCTCACCGAGGCGCTGTCGTGGCATGCCCGCACCCACCCCGATCGCGTACACCTGCGCATCCTTTCCGGCGGGACGGAAGACGCGGGAACACAGGACGAGGTCGGCTACGGCGAGCTGCAGTCCGCCGCCGCCACCGTGTCCGCCGCCCTACTCGCGCGCGACCTCCGGCCCGGCGACCGGGCAGCCATCATGCTGCCCACAGGCCGGGACTACTTCACCACCTTCCTCGGCGTGCTTCTGGCCGGCGGCGTCCCGGTACCGGTCTACCCGCCTGCCCGTCCGTCGCAACTCGCCGAGCACCTGCGCCGCCAGGTCCACATCCTCGGCAACGCGCAGGCCCGCATGCTGGTCACCGATCCGGAAGCCACGCGCCTGGCCCGGCTGGTACGCGGCCAGGTGGAGTCAGTGCGCCACGTCCTCACCCCGAACGAACTGACCGGCTACGGGGAAGCGGCCGGCGCGGTCCGGGGCGCCGATGACATCGCTCTGTTGCAGTACACCTCGGGCAGCACCGGCGACCCCAAGGGGGTGACCCTGACCCACGCGAACCTCCTGTCCAACATCCGGGCGATGGGCACGGCGACGGGAGTCTCCACTTCGGACGTCTTCGTCAGCTGGCTGCCGCTGTACCACGATATGGGCCTGATCGGTGCGTGGCTGTCCAGCCTGTACTTCGGTGTGCCGCTGGCGGTGATGTCGCCGCTGGAGTTCCTGGCCCGGCCCGCGCGGTGGCTATGGGCCATCGATGCCCACCTCGGCACGCTGTCCGCGGCCCCGAACTTCGCCTTCGAGCTGTGCATGCGCAAAATCACCGACGCGGAGCTCGGCGGGCTCGACCTCAGCTCGTTGCGGATGGTGTTCAACGGCGCCGAACCGGTGAGCGCGGATACCGTGACCAGGTTCGCCGAGCGATTCGCCGCCTACGGCTTACGCCGCCAGGCCCAGGCCCCGGTCTACGGACTGGCGGAGGCGTGCGTCGGCCTCACTCTCCCCCCGGTGGGGCGCGGTCCGGTCGTGGACCGTGTCGACCGCGAGCGTTTCCTGCGCACCGGACGGGCGATACGGGCCGCCGATGCCGACCTGGATCCGCTCCGATTCGTCGGCTGCGGCCAGGCGATTCCCAATCATCAGATCCGCGTCGTCGACTCGGCGGGAAATGTGCTCGGCGACCGGCGCGAGGGCAGGATCGAGTTCCGCGGACCCTCGGCCACCACGGGATACTTCCGCAACCCGCGGGCCACCAAGGCGCTGCTGCGGCACGGATGGCTCGACACCGGCGATCTCGGCTATCTCGACGGTGGAGAACTCTACGTGACCGGCCGGATCAAAGACCTCATCATCCGGGCAGGCCGGAACCTGCACCCGGAAGAGCTCGAGCGGGCGGTGGGCGATATCCCTGGTATCAGGAAGGGGTGCGTCGTCGTCTTCGCGACATCCGGGCACCCCGGCGGCACCGAACGCCTGGTGGTGCTCGCCGAAACGCGGCAGACCGCGGATGCCACGCTCACCGGACTGCGAGAACGCATCATCGGGATCAGCATCGACCTGCTCGGCACACCACCGGACGACATCGTGCTCGCACCACCCGGTACCGTGCCGAAGACCTCCAGCGGCAAACTCCGGCGCGCCGCCACCCGTCACCACTACGCGCAGGGAGACGTGCGGGCTCGTCCCCGCCCGGTGTGGTGGCAGCTGGCCAGATTCGGGGCACGGGGTGTGCTCCCTCGCCTACGGCGCGCCGGTGCGATCACCTTGACCGGGGCGTACGCCCTGTGGTGCTGGTCGGTGGTCGTCGCGGTGGGCGTGCCGACCCTGATCGCCGTGGCTCTCGTTCCCGGCCTCGGCGCCCGCAGGGTTGTCGTGCACGCGGCCGCCCGCAGCCTCGCCCGGCTCACCGGCACCCCGGTGACCGCGAACGGAGTCGACCGGCTCGCGCAGATGACGTCTTGTGTCGTGGTCGCCAACCACGCCAGCTTCCTCGACGGCATTGCGATGTCCACTATCCTTCCCCACCACTTCACCTTCGTGGCAGGTGAAGTCTTCGAGCACAAACCGCTGGTCGGCTTCCTGCTGAGGCGGATCGGCACTCGATTCGTCGAGCGGACCGAGCGCGAACAGAGCGTGGCCGACACCGGTCACCTCGAGGAAGCGGCCGCTGGTGGCGAACCTCTGGTGGTATTCCCCGAAGGCAGCCTCTCTCCGGTGCCGGGCCTGCGCCCCTTCCACATGGGGGCCTTCGTGATCGCCGCTCGAGCCGGTCTTCCCGTCGTGCCGGTCGCGATCTCGGGCACCCGCGCGATGATGTGGCCCGACCGAGGCACGATCATCCACCGTGGAGCCATCCACCTCGCTGTTGCCGAGCCGATCCTCCCTGTCGGGAACGATTGGACCGCCGCCACAGTGCTCGAACGAAAGGCACACGCCGCGATAGCCGCACACTGTGGGGAACCCGACATCGGCCGGTGACCCACCACCACGACGGCAAGCCCTCCGACCTTCCCGGGCGAGGACTTCGGACTCTAGAGCGAGCCCCGATGATCGCCACACGTTGACTGCAAGCACGGCCCGGCCCCGGTGTGCGCAACTGAGCACAACTTGCGCCAGCACCTCCTCATGTCGGCGCACCGGACTGAACGGTGAAAGGCGACGATCATGCACAGTACCGAAGCGGTGCAGATGGTCGACTTCGAACGGCGATGGTACCGCCACCGCGGTGGACCCGCCGACGACATCCGAACCGGGTTCGGGCTGCCCGCGACCACGTTCTTCCGGCGCCTCGAGGATCTTCTCGAAACCGACCCACCCGACACCATCACCCAGTCCGAGGCTTCGGAGATGCTGCGAGTATGCCGACGCCGACTCTGGCTCAACGAGTGATCCCTGTACGGCCCAGGCACAACCTCTGGCATCGCCGTCTCCGCGTCGGTCTTCTCGGCAGGTGCTGCGTCTCGGCGACGAGGGTCGACAGCGAGCCCAGGAAGATCTTGCGGCGACGCCGCCGGAACGGACCCGATACAGCGTCTCGGGCGCGGAGTCGGCGGCGCTCGCGTTTCGTGGTGCGCCGACGGGGATCAGGTGGGTGAGGACGAGGTCCGAGGCGGTGACGGTGTGGGTGGGCCAAGGGCTCTGACCACTTCCCTTCGTCACGATAGGCAGGCCGGCGGTAACGAAACTTCACGTTCGCGTGGTTTGCGTTCTCTGTGTGCGGTCGACAACGAGGAGCTTCGTACGCGGACTACACCGTTCTTCCGCCAGGGTCTGTGCCATGCTTGCGACCCAACTCGGCGATCTGACCAGTGAACTCCGGATCGAACAGTAAGAAGCTCAGTAAGTCGCCGCGGTCCTCGTGATCCCCACCCACCAGCCGCGCGATCACGGATGGTGTCGGGTTGCGCAGGAACCTGCGCAATGCGGAACGGCCACCCGTCACCTCCTCCGCGATCTCGCCGATGCGTCCTGCCTGTTCGAGCGGTGGGCCGGCGAAGTCGATGCCGATGGGACGGTCGGCGGGCGAGACCGCCAGGCCCTGCGCGACCAATGCGTTACGAAACTCGAGTTCATGCAGATCCTCGATCATGCGATATCCGAGCATCGCCCGCAGTGCCAGCGCGGCTACACCCGCCACGTCAGGAGATACGGGCCGGCGCCGGCGACTACCTTCCGCGACGGCCGGTGGCCACACCCTCAGCTGCGTTGCGACGATACCCACGTGGCTCGCACCCAGCACCAGCGACGGTTTGATCGGGGTATTGAGCAGCAAACCGCCGTCGATGTGCCAGCCCGAGCGTTCAGGCGCACACCCGTCGCTGATGTAGATGGGCCGGAACAGGATTGGGACGGCCGCGGACGCGAGGAGATGGTCAACGGTCAGTGTCGTCGCAACATAACTGATATTTCGCCGTGCGTCGTACTCGGGCAGGGCGACCGAGTCATTCTTCTCCACGAACACCACTGTTCCGCCCGTTTCGACGGACGTCGTGGTGACGGCGACCGCGTCCACCAGTCCATGGCGGATGTTCGCATGCATCCGGCCCCACGGGACGAGCCGCTGCAGCGTCTGGCGGATCGGGGACGTGTCGAGCAGGCTGACCAGCCGTACCCGGGGCACACCGATTGCCTGCCCGAAGAATGCCGCACCCGTCCCGAGGACACTGGAGACCAACGAGTACACATCGGACGACTCGACGTCGGTCCACAATTCGACGATCCGCTCCGCGGCAACGGATAGTCCGTCGTCGGCGAATGCGGCGAGCCCCACCACGTTGAGCGCACCGGCGCTCGTGCCGACAAAGATCGTCGGAGTCGCGCTGTGCGGGGCCATCCGAGGAAGCAGGGTCGTGATTGCACCCGCCTGGTAGGCGCCGCGCGCCCCTGCCCCCGCGACGACCAGCGCCGTCCGACCTGCTCCGTGGGGACCGCCCGCCGCCTGTCTGGGCATGCGCCAACGCTACCCGCCCGCTTCACCCGCTGAATACCAACTCAACGCCCTGGAGCGGGTCGGTTTCTGCGGGAGTCGATCTGTGGGGAAAGGCTCCGGCTCCCTCGACCGGGTCCGGAACGCGTCCGACTGCTCCCACCGGAGGCATATGGGACAACACACTGGCGCAACATCCGCGGAGAACTCGATGTGCGGACCAAGCAACGTTCGTCCTCGACCACCGGCGAGATCCCTCCCCATTTCGAGGCACCCCTACTGTCGGATCATCAAGCTGATCAGCGCTATTGCACACGGCATGCCGCGGGCTCCGAACTCGAAGCAGCTGCGAGAATCCAAGCCCCTGCTCGGTCTCGTGTACCGCCGTCGCGAGGCGTCGCACCCATCCGACCTGTCGGTCGAGGCGGTAGCGGTGGTCGGCATCGGTGCGATCGTCGAATCCCATCGGAACCTGCGCGGTTCGGTACCCTTCCAATCTCACGGTCTCCGTGAACACCTGATGGCAGCCACTGTCAAGGACCACCCACGGGCGCCGAGTGTTGCGCAGTTGTATGCGTCGACCGTCAGCTGATCGACCATCCCGGTGTGTGCCCGAGGCTCTGCCATTCCCGCTGCCACTGCGCGCGGTGGCGTTTGTCGAGCAGCCAATGAAATCCGATCAGGAGCAGGCCGCAGCCGACCGTTCCGAGTACCAGGAACCCGAGTGCCGCACCACCAAGGGCCCCGATCGCGTTGTCGGTGCCGGTGTTCGGGGCTTGCATGTAGTTGCCGTCCTCGTCGACCCAGACGGTGACCGTCTGGCCGGCCCGGGCCCCGACGCCGCTGTCCACGATGCCGGTGTGCTCGGCTCCGTCGACCACCCACCGGGCGCGGACCTGGTCCTGTCCGGTCGGGCCCCCATCGGTGGGCGGGGATCGTCGAGCAACACAGCGGGCACCTGTTGCCCGCTGGTAGCAGCCTGGTGCGCCTGGTCGGTCAGGCGGGTGTACGTTGCCGTACCGATGGCACCGGCGGACTTCTGTCACCTCCAAGGACCGACACGGAGGGGACCACCGTCCGGGCGGTGCGCAGTCACGGTTCCGGCAGCGGAGCAGTCCAGGTCAGACGGGTGCCAGTGGGTTCGTGGGGTGCCACGGTGCAGGTACCTCCGGCCTGCTCGGCCCGAACAGTCAGATTGTGCAGCCCGCTCCGCGCCACCGCCCGAGGAAGACCGACACCGTCATCGGCGACGTCGATCGTCAGGTCGTCGTCGACCGAGACGGTGACCGCCACCGAATGGGCTCGGGCATGATGTCGGCACCTGCCGGTCATCGAATGACGCGGGCACCACCTCACCCTGCCCCGCCCCGGCGGTGACCGCCGCTGACCCCGAAGGCGCACCGGCTGATCGATCCGACAAGCCGGCTCAGGTTGCGCAGTCCCGGCAGAACTTCATTCCATCCTTCGTCGCCGCCAGCCGCGAACGATGATGTACCAGAAAACAACCCGAACACACGAACTCGTCCGCCTGCCGAGGCCGAACTCGCACCGTCAACTCCCCCTCCCCCGACAGGTCCGCCCCCGGCAACTCGAACGCCTCCTCGACCGCGACGTCGTCGGCATCCTCATCGATCACCGGCATCGGGGACTGCCGGCGACCAGGCGGCTCCTCCACCGCATCGTCGGTATCGACATCCTCGACGCGAGTACGCCGCGGTGCGTCGTAATCAGTGACCATGACGACCTCCACAACTTCCACCGCGCCAACACCCGACACGGTGACATCGACGCTAGATCCCGCAACAGCACACCGACAGAGGCCATAGGTCACTACCGTCGCCCACAGGGTCACCGGTCGGCGGCACCGCATTCGCGGACGGGAATTTTCGCCCCGGCCGACCTCGCGAGCGCAGGCCGCTACCCTGAGCAGCCACCTGGCTCCGCGGCGAGGCTGCATCCGGCGCATCCGGAGCGCTACCGATCGACCCTGGACTCGTGACCGCTCGCAGAACGACTTGATCGCCGGCGATCACCTGCCGGCTCGTCGCAGGCCCTACCCGCTGTCACCGGCATCGCGCACTCCCCGGATTCGGTGGGCGCGGTGCGCATCAGAGGTGAGGGAGGGAGGGC
>NZ_JAAOQS010000250.1:0-1796 GCF_011603105.1 Rhodococcus sp. A14
CCTCGACCGGATGCCAGTGAGCGTGAACGGCAAGATCGACCGGCGAGCACTCCCCGCACCAACACCGTCGAACCGGCAGTTCCGACCACCGGTCACCCCCACCGAACAGACCATCGCCGACGTCTTCGCAGATGTCCTCGGCCGCGAGAGGGTCGGGCTCGACGACGACTTCTTCACCCTGGGCGGCAACTCGCTGCTCGCGACGCAGGTGGTGTCGCGGCTAAGCGTGGCGATGGATGCGCGGGTACCGATGCGAGTGCTGTTCGAGGCGTCGTCGGTGCAGGCACTGTCGACGTGGCTCGAGTCCCAGGCGACGGCGGGTGCACACCCACCCCTGGTTCCGCGGACCCGACCCGAACACATCCCGCTATCCTATGCGCAGCAACGCATCTGGTTCCTCAACCGGTTCGACCCACACTCACCGATCTACAACATTCCATTCGCCGTGCGCCTGTCGGGAACCATGGACACGGCCGCACTACTGGCAGCGATCGCAGACGTCGTGGACCGGCACGAGACCCTCCGGACGATCTACCCCGAATCCGAGACCGGCCCGCACCAAGTGGTCGTCCCGGCGGCCGAGGCCAGCGGCGGATTCGCCACCGCCGCGGTGACCGAGAACGAGCTCGCCACGCGACTGCTGTCGATGGCCTCCGCCGAGTTCGACGTCACCACATCGGTGCCGGTGCGGGCCGCCTTGTTCGAGACGGCCGACAACGAGCACGTGCTCGCCGTGGTGCTGCACCACATCTGCGCCGACGGCTCCTCGATCGCCCCGCTGGCCCGGGATCTCATGACCGCCTATACGGCCCGAGCCGGCGGATACACGCCATCGTGGCCACCACTGGCGGCGCAGTACGCCGACTACACCCTGTGGCAACGCGAACTACTCGGCTCCGACGACGACCCGAACTCGTTGCTCACCCGGCAGCTGACGTACTGGCGTTCCACACTCGACGGGCTGCCCGAACAGCTCGAACTGCCCGGGAACCGAACGCCGCCCGCCGTCACCCACCGTGGGCGAACACACACGTTCACCATCGACACGCCCACCCACCGCGCGGCAGCCGAACTCGCACGACAACACACCGCGACCGTGTTCATGGTGCTGCACACCACATTCGCGATATTCCTGGCCCGAACATCGGGCACCGCGGATATCGCGATCGGCACCCCCGTCGCCGGCCGCGGCGACCCGGCCCTCGACGACCTGGTCGGCATGTTCGTCAACACCCTCGCACTGCGAACCCCAGTCGATGCTGCCAGCAGCTTCACCCAACTGCTCACGACGGTGCGAGAAACCGACCTGGCCGCATTCGAGCACGCCGACGTGCCGTTCGAACGGGTGGTACAAGCCCTCAACCCGACACGATCGACCACCCGACACCCACTGTTCCAGGTCATGCTCGTCTTCCAGAACCAAGAGCACCCGAACCTCGAACTGGCGGGACTGACCGCCCGTATCGAGGACATCGACCACACCGCCACCCAGTTCGACCTCACGCTGGTGGTGAGCGAACGCGTCGATCGCGATGGTGCCGCTCGAGGTTTGACCGCCGCACTGACTTACGCGCAGGACCTGTTCGACGAGGACACCGTCCACGGATTCGCCGACCGATTCACCCGACTCCTCGAGGCAGCGGTGGCCGATCCCGACAGCCCAGTCGGCGACCTCGACCTCCTCGACGCCGACGAACGACGGAACCTGCTCGACCGCACCGGCGGCCCCGAACACCCCGCAACGACACTGCCACAACTGCTCACCACCGCCGCAGCACACAACCGCACCGCACCGG
>NZ_JAAOQS010000251.1:0-1793 GCF_011603105.1 Rhodococcus sp. A14
CGATTACCCGCCCCGCCCCTTACCGGTTCGGGGGTGTGCGATGAGCGCCCCGGCCGTCGTGATCGAAGATGTGCACGTCGCCTACGGCACAACGTGGGCTCTCGACGGCGTCGACCTGGTGGCCGCCGCCGGGACCACGCTCGGGGTGCTCGGCCATAACGGTGCCGGCAAGACCACCCTGATCCGCACCCTCACCACCCTGGTGCGTCCCACCATCGGCCGCGTGCAGATCGAGGGCCTGGACGTTGTCGCCGACGCTACCGAGGTCCGTCGCCGGATCGGGGTGACCGGCCAATACGCCGGGCTCGACGAATTCCTCACCGCCCGGGAGAATCTGGAGCTGATCGGCCGCCTGACCGGGCTGCGGCGCACCGCCCGAGCGCGGGCCGACGCGTTGATCGACCGGCTCGGTCTGGACGAGTACGCGGCTCGGCGGGTCGGGGAACTCTCCGGGGGCTCGCGCCGCCGGATCGATCTGGCCGCCAGTCTCGTCGGATCCCCGTCGGTGCTTTTCCTGGACGAGCCGACCACGGGCCTGGACCCCCTCGCCCGCGCCGGGCTGTGGGACGTCGTGGACGAGCTCACCGAGGCGGGCACCACGGTCGTGCTCACCACCCAGTACCTCGAGGAAGCGGACCGGCTCGCCGACCACATCGTGGTCCTCAGCCGGGGCCGGGTCGCCGCCCGCGGCACCCCGACCGATCTGAAACGGATCGTCGGCGGCAAGGTCGTTAGCGCGACCGTTCCCGCCCATCAGCTCGCCGCGCTGCCGTTCATCCCGGACACCGACCGGGTCGACGACAACCGGGTTCGGGCGTCGGTCACCGTCGACGACGCCCCCGCCGCGATCGCGCTGGTCGCCGACCTGCACGACCGCGGCATCGAGGTCACCGACCTGGACGTAGCTTCCCCGAGCCTCGACGACGTCTTCACCCACCTCGCCCACAGCGCCGGAGCCCACAAATGACCACCATTCGCACCACGGCCGAGCGGTCCCCGATCGGGGACCAGCTCGCCGCGCTCACCGTCCGGAACCTGCGCACCAGCTCGCGTGTTCCGCAGCTGTTGATGTTCTCGCTGACCATGCCGATGGCGATGCTGGTGCTGTTCAGCCAGGTGTTCCGCAGCGTCGCGGCCGGACCCGGCTTTCCGGCCGGGGTCAGTTACATCGTCTTCCTCACTCCGGCGATGCTCGCCGTCTCCACCGTGATGGCCGGCACCAACGCCGGAGTCTCCGCCGCGATCGATCACACCAACGGTGTGCACGACCGCTTCGCTGCCCTGCCGATGCGGGCGGCGTTGCCGGGGGTGGCCCGCACGATCAACGAGGCCGTCTTCACCCTCGCCCGGGCTGCGTTGCTCGGAATCGCCGCCGTGGCTTTGGGTTTCGAGTTCCACGGCACTGCAGGTGATGCCGTCGCCGCGGTCATCGTGCTGGTGGTGCTGGCTGGGGCGATGAGCGCCCTGTTCGGGCTGATCGGGGACCGGCTCCGCCGCCCGGACGTCGTCCAGTTCGCCGGGATGATGGTGATGATGCCGCTGATGTTCGTCTCGAGTGCGTTCGCGCCGATCGAGACCATGCCCGGCTGGATGCAAGCCATGGCCACGGTGAATCCGGTCGCGCACGCCACCGACGCCCTACGCGGCCACGTCCTCGGCACCGCCACCGCCGGCGACACCGCCGCAGCCCTGGTCGCGGCGATCGGGTTGTGGGCGGTGGTGACCGCCGTGCCCGTGCTGACCCGCCTGGTTCGGTCGGCACGCACCCGCTGAACGACGAACCCGCCCTGCCC
>NZ_JAAOQS010000252.1:0-1745 GCF_011603105.1 Rhodococcus sp. A14
AGGACGGTGCCCTGGGTGATGGCGGCGCCGGGTTCGACGGCGAGGCCGGTGACGGTGCCGGCCTTGTGGGCGTTGACGGGGTTTTCCATTTTCATGGCCTCGAGGACGGCGATGAGGTCGCCCTCGGCGACTTGTTGTCCTTCTTCGACGGCGACCTTGACGACGGTGCCCTGCATGGGGGCGGTGACGGCGTCACCGGAGGCGGCGCCGCCGTGGGCGCCGCCGCGGGTGCGGGCCTTGGGCTTCTTGCGGACCGCCCCGGGGGCGATTCCGGCGCCGGTGCCGAGGGTGAACTGTCCGGGCAGGGACACCTCGACGCGGCGGCCGCCGACCTCGACGACGACGTTCTGCCGGGGCCCGGACTCGTCCTCGTCGATCGGCTGGTTACCGGTGAACGGTTCGATCTGGTTGTCCCATTCGGTTTCGATCCACTTGGTGTAGACGTCGAAGGTGGTGCCGTCGCCGATGAAGGCGGGGTCGGCGACGATGGCCCGGTGGAACGGGATGACCGTGGCCAGTCCTTCGACCTGGAATTCGGCGAGGGCGCGGCGGGCGCGGGCCAGGGCCTCGTCGCGGGTGGCGCCGGTGACGATGAGCTTGGCGAGCATGGAGTCGAACTGGCCGCCGATCACGCTGCCGGTTTCGACGCCGGAGTCCATCCGCACGCCGGGGCCGGTGGGCGGGACGAACTTGGTGACCGGGCCGGGGGCGGGCAGGAAGCCGCGGCCGGCGTCCTCGCCGTTGATGCGGAATTCGAAGGAGTGCCCGCGGGGGGTGGGGTCCTCGGTGAGGTCGAGGTGTTCGCCGTTGGCGATCTTGAACTGTTGCAGGACCAGGTCGAGGCCGGCGGTTTCCTCGGTGACGGGGTGTTCGACCTGCAGGCGGGTGTTGACCTCGAGGAAGGAGACGGTGTCGCCCTGGACGAGGTATTCGACGGTGCCGGCGCCGTAGTAGCCGGCCTCCTTGCAGATGGCCTTGGCGGAGGTGTGGATGCGGTTGCGTTGGTCGTCGGTGAGGAACGGGGCGGGGGCCTCCTCGACGAGTTTCTGGAAGCGGCGTTGCAGGGAGCAGTCGCGGGTGCCGGCGACGATGACGTTGCCGTGCTGGTCGGCGATGACCTGGGCTTCGACGTGGCGGGCCTTGTCCAGATACTGTTCGACGAAGCATTCGCCGCGGCCGAACGCGGCGACGGCCTCGCGGGTGGCGGAGTCGAACAGTTCGGGGATTTCCTCGATGGTGTGGGCGACCTTCATGCCGCGGCCGCCGCCGCCGAACGCGGCCTTGATGGCGACGGGGACACCGTATTCCTTGGCGAAGGCGACGACCTCGTCGGCGTTGCGGACCGGGTCCTTGGTGCCGGCGGCCATCGGGGCCTTGGCTTTTTCGGCGATGTGCCGGGCGGTGACCTTGTCGCCGAGGTCGCGGATCGATTGCGGGGAGGGGCCGATCCAGATCAGGCCGGCGTCGATCACGGCCTGGGCGAAGTCGGCGTTTTCGGAGAGGAAGCCGTAGCCGGGGTGGATGGCGTCGGCGCCGGACTTTTTGGCGGCGTCGAGGATTTTGTCGAACACCAGGTAGGACTCGGCGGAGGTCTGCCCGCCGAGGGCGAACGCTTCGTCGGCCAGGCGCACGAACGGGGCGTCGGCGTCGGGTTCGGCGTAGACGGCGACGCTGGCCAGGCCGGCATCGGCTGCGGCCCGGATCACCCGCACTGCAATCTCACCGCGGTTCGCGACGAGCACCTT